>CAYNUX010000112.1:4409-10295 GCA_964400115.1 uncultured Cytophagia bacterium | reverse complement strand
AAAATAAGGTGAGAAAAAAGGCAGAAGATTTTAGTAAATAAAGTTAGAAACTACAACAGGCCTGCCTCTGACGTCTGACGTTCCCAAGATTTCCCTTGCAATATACCTTCTCACCGTTTACTTTGAATCCATGGACCGTTATTTACAGCGTATAAAATCTGTATTGCGTGAGGAAATCCGTGATCGGGAGATCTCTGTAATTTTATTCGGATCCCGGGCTGCCGGAGAGGGCTACGCAGGGTCGGATGTGGATATTGCCCTGAAAGCCTCTGGTCCGATCGATCGTCGTCTGATCTCGCGATTGAATGAGCGGCTCGAAGAGTCGACGATCCCCTACCGCGTCGACCTGGTCGATTGGTTTCAAGCATCTGAACTTTTGCGAAAAGAAATCGATGAAAAGGGCAAAGAATGGAAACTGTGAATCCGCGTTATGGTGCCTTAAAAAATGCGCTCCAACGGCTCCAGGAAATCGGAAAGAAAACCAAAAACGATATTGTCCGCGATGCAACGATTCAACGATTTGAATTCACCTATAAAGCTGCCTGGGAAAGGGAGAGAGACTGAGTGATGGAAGAATTGAGTCAAGGCCTGCCGTTTGACGTCTGACATCTCACATTTAACGTTTGGCCATTTTTTTTCTTGACATTTTAAGATTATTTTTCTATCTTTTATTTCGTTCACAATCCGGTGTAGCTCAATCGGCAGAGCGGGTGGCTGTTAACCACTAGGTTGTAGGTTCGAGTCCTACCACCGGAGCGAAAAAGGGTCTTGACCAAGGGTCAAGATCCTTTTTTTATTTTGCAGGGGCCTTTTTGTGTGGAGGTCTCGGGAGAGAGACAGCGTAATGGCCTGGCGCGAGTTTTTGGTTTTACGGGAGGGCTTATGTTCTTACTGCCTAGAGAGCAGTGCCGCTTTTTTGATTCCCAGACCTGAAAGGTGAAAAAACACCTTTCAGGTCGTCTAAACTGACAAGGCCGAGAGTCGTTTTGAATTTGAAATGTGGATCTTGGGAGGGTAGGGGGAGGATCACCCCTCAAAGGGATGACAGTCTCACTGCCTAAAGGCAGCACTACGAACTGGATCCTTCCAGGATAACAACGATTGTCTCTTTGTCTCTCCTCTCTCTTTTTGTCTCTCTCTCCCTCCCTCACTCACACTCTCTCTCTTCGTCTCTCCGTCACTCTGTCTCACATTCACTCCCGAGCACATCCCAACTGTTTCACCCCCGTCTCACCCGTCTCAGGATTGTCCAATACATGCCTCGCAGAGCCGCAGGGGATCGATTTGCAAAAAGTGATTTGCTATAAACTCTCCAAAGGCAATATTTTCAAGCGTATACGTACACAGCCTCTCGGAATCCGCAAGTCTAATAATTACATAATATTGTCAACAGTTGTTCTCTTTTTGTCATATTTTCTTGACATTCTCATCTTTTTTGTCATATTTTTTGGCATGAGGGTTGCAAACGAGGTGTTTAATATAGGGCGAACCATAAAGAGAGATCATGTTCAAATCATTCATATATTATTCTATCATTGCTGCAATTTTAACAGGGGTATTTACTGGCTGTGAGAGCCAGGATACCCTGGTGAATAACATCCAACTGCCCAAAACGCAGGTCGCAGTCAGCGACGGACAGCAAAATATGTATCCGTCATGGCATCCGAATGAGGATGCCATCGTCTATATCAGCGCCGAATCCGATGCCAAGCCGGTGGATGGGTTCGTGCAAGGCACTTCGATCCGGCAAAAAAACCTGACAACGGATTCTGTTCAGACCCTCTGGAGCGGCACCGAGCGTTTAACATTTTGCAACGTGCATCCCGAGGGCAATCTGGTCGCACTGTGTCGCCATAACGGCAGCGACCGGGATGTGGTCATTTTCAATCGGGAGAAAATCACCTGGCAAACCCCAAGCCGTCTCGGCGGCGACGAGCTCTATCCCCGGTGGTCACCAGATGGTAAAAGCCTGGCATTTTTGCACGATGAAAAGATCTCTGTTTATCATACACAAGAGCTGCGTACGGAAACACCGGACATGCCCGTATCCGTGCGCTCTTTTTGCTGGCATCCCAATGGTGATGGCTGGTTGTTGTTCGGTCACGATGGCACCGAGATGCGTCTGTACCGCTATCGGGGGTCGCAGAACGAATTAATCGCCCTGACGAACCAGGGTCTCAATGGTACCTGGCCTGCAGCCACACACCCCCCGGCATTTGCCAAATCAGTACTCGGTACGCATATGATCTATAGCAGCGGTAAATCCTTGCGTCTCTATGATCTGGACGCAGGTAATGCCGCCGTGGTCGTACCGCAGGGCACTTTTCCCGCATGGTCTCCGCAAGGCGATCGTATCGCCTATAGCGTTGACGGACAGATACGGGTAGAGTCTATGTGGGTGAAAATAGAATAGCGACGGTAAATAATGAACAAACTTTTAATAACCCTTTCTCTTCTGCTCATCACGACCTCTGGCTTTGCAGCCACGGGCAAGCTGATGGGTATTGTCTATGACAAGAAAACGGACGAGCCCTTGCCGTTTGCCAATGTATTTCTCAGTGACACGCGCCTGGGCAGTGCCACCGACGATCAGGGGATCTTTAAAATTCCCAATGTGCCGGTGGGCACCTATGATCTGATCGTGAGTATGATGGGTTACAAGATTCTCATCGTGCGTGATGTGCCTATCGAAGGCGGTAAGATCCGCGCGTTTCGCATCCGCCTCATCCCCAAGGTTCTGCAGATGAAAGGGGTCAGGATCGAGGCAGACCGGGCACAGGCCAATACACAAAATGAGATCTCGCTGGCCGGACATGAAGTGATTCGTCCGCGCGCCATCAGTTTTCAGGCCGGGGCCTTTGACGATGCGTACCGCATGCTGAGCCAGCTGCCGGGCGTGGCCTCACGCAATGACCTCAACACTCAACTTTACATTCGCGGCGGGAGTCCGGATCAAAATCTGGTCATCTATGATGGCATCGAGATCCTCACGCCGTCGCGGCTGTTCGTGGTCATGGGCGGCGGCATCAGCCTGATCAATCCCGATCTCGTACAGACGCTGGATCTGGCTCCGGGTGGCTTTGGCGTCGACTATGGCAACAAAATGAGCGGCATGATGAATATCATGACGCGCGAAGGCCGTCGCGACCGCGTGGCCGTGCAGACCAGCGCCTCGCTTATCACGGCGCGCGCTATTGCCGAGGGCCCACTTGCCAACGGCCGCGGTTCATGGCTCATTGCCGGCCGTCGCAGTTTCTATGATCTGGTGGCCAACCAGGCGTTTGATAAAAATTATCTCTTTCCCTATTATTATGACCTGCATACCAAACTGAGCTTTGATGTGAGCCCGGATAACAAGCTGATGCTCTTTTACACTCAGCTCAATGAAGGCGCACAGATGTATGATGTGGAAAACGAGAATCTGGATTTGATCAACAAGGGCGGCGGTCATATCGCCGGCATCCGCAACAGCATCATCCATTCCCAGTCCCTGGCCACCAACATGGTGCTGGGGTATTATCAGGATGAAAACGATGTACAGCTGTTCGATACCTATAACCGCGGCCATCAGGCAGCCATGAGTTACGACGTGCAGCGGGTGAGCTTTCGCGGCGATGTGCACTATTATCCGCGCGAATGGTTCCGGTTCAAGACCGGCATCCAGACCGATCGTACGGACATGCATGTATTGTCCAAAATCAACTGGCGCAATTATATCGACCTGCCCGGCGAGATCGATCTCGACTCCGAGATGCTGCACTCTGCGGCCTATTGGCAGGGACGCCTTCGGCTCGGCGAATGGCTGGAATACAGTCTGGGCATGCGCTATGACTATTCCACGCTCTATAATCAAGCCAACTGGGATCCCCGCACCAAGCTGATCCTGGGATTCGAAGACGGCTGGTCGCTCTGGGTGAGCAGCGGTATCTATTCCCAGTTTGCGGACTTTACCACCATCATCGGCCGCGGTGAAGCCATGGACATCTCGCGCAATCCCACCAGCCTGGGTCCGGAACGCGCCGTGCATCATATCGTGGGCATGGATTGGAAGCCGGACTGGAAAACCACGTTCAAGGTCGAGTTGTACCGCAAAAACTATGACGACTTGCTGGTCAATGTCAACAAGGATCTGTTCATCCCGCGCAACGAAGGGGATGGAATGGCTCAGGGGGTGGAATTTTCGTTTGATAAAGTGCGTGCCAGGGATGATCGATACGGATTCCGTTTCAATTACGGCTATTCCATTGCCAAATATGAGCGCCGTAATACCAATGTGTGGATCCCGTTTGAATATGACCAGCGCCATCAGCTGGGTGCCAGCGTGGATATCAAACTGCCGTTTAACCTCGTCTATACGGCGTCATATCATTATGGCAGCGGGTTTCCATATACGCCGATGCGGGCCATGCAGCGCGATTTCTATGCGCAGGAGGGCTATGTCAATGGCTGGGAAGCGATTATGGCCTCGAAAAATTCGGCCCGGTATCCGGCTTACTCTCGCCTGGACATGCGTCTGACCTACCAATACCGCGATCGCCTGACCGCCTATATCGACCTCATCAATGTCCTCAACCATACCAATGTCTACCAATACGAATGGGATTTTTACGGTCCCCGCGGCGAACAAACCGCCATGTACATGATGCCATTCATTCCGAGCTTTGGGGTGACGGTGAATTTTTGATTTGGGCTTGTGAATTCGCATACGTCTCTAAAAATATTTGAATCTCGGGAATTTCCATCTCAACGCAGAGAGGCAAGAGGAAAAAAAAGAGTCGCGCAGAGGTATAAAATTATATAAAAAACAACCTCTAAACTCTGCGGGGGGTTTTGAATGATCAAAACACCCGCACCCTGTCTTTTAACGCAGAGAGGCAAGAGGAAAAAGAGAGTAGCGCAGAGAAAAAAATCAATTAAAAACCTTCCAAAGATTGTTATTTATATTTTTTAAATCTTTTTTTTCTTCATTTTTCTCTCTGCGTTCCTCTGCGTCCTCACCGCCTCTGCGTTAAGGTTTACTCGGCACGGCGTAAATACCAGTACCGGGGTTTCTGCATCCTCCGCGCCTCTGCGTTGGGGTTTAGAATCTTGAAAATCCCCACAACTGGTCTCTTAACGCAGAGAGGTAATATTCAATCGGACAAATCATTAACCACTCTTCGAACACCATCATGTAGTAATTCGACGTGAAAATTAACAATCAATCCCAGCCGCTTTTTGCTCAATCGCAAATAAGTCAATAATTTAGGTTTGTCAATAATGGACAAGTGTTCCTTGGCCTTTAAATCAACAATAACTTTATCTTCAACCAACAAATCTAATCTCAAATCTGAACCAAGTTTGATGCTTTTATAAGGGATGGATACCATTTTTTGTCGTACAAATTTTATATTCCTTAAATAAAGTTCATGACAGAGAGCATCTTCATAGACCGATTCCAACAAACCCGGGCCTAGAATTTTATGTACTTCTATCGCAGCACCGATGACATTTTCAGAAATCTCATTTTCATGCATTATCATCCCAGTCTTTTTATTCTCATTTATTTCTCTGCGTTCCTCTGCGTCCTCTCTACCTCTGCGTTGGGGTTTAGAATCTTGAAAATCCCCACAACTGGTCTCTTAACGCAGAGAGGCAAGAGGAAAAAAAGAGTAGCGCAGAGAAAAAATTAATTAAAAATCTACCAAAGATTGTCATTTTTATTTTTTTAATCTTTTATTTTCTTCATTTTTCTCTCTGCGTTCCTCTGCGTCCTCACCGCCTCTGCGTTAAGGTTTACTCGGCACGGCGTAAATACCAGTACCGGGGTTTCTGCATCCTCCGCGCCTCTGCGTTGGGGTTTAGAATCTTGAAAATCCCCACAACTGGTCTCTTAACGCAGAGAGG
>CAYNUX010000112.1:0-4309 GCA_964400115.1 uncultured Cytophagia bacterium | reverse complement strand
ACCGCCTCTGCGTTAAGGTTTACTCGGCACGGCGTAAATACCAGTACCGGGGTTTGGCGCCCCGGTACTGGATCTGAGAAGCAAGCATCAAGAAGCATGCCGGAGGTGACTCGATATGAGCTCTTGATGAGCTTTAAAGTCCGGATCGGTGGCCAGACAATGGGGAGCATTTTTGAACGAGTCCTGGAATTCTTGCAGGGCGTCCTGATCGCGGCAGAACACGACCTGCCCGGTTTTATGGATCAGGTATTGATAGTCGCGTTCTTTGTGGTTGCTGATGATCAGCATGGGGGACATTTCATTGCCCAGTGCATATTTGATTTCATCGATGACACTGCTCAGGAGCTGAAAACACTCTTCATCATCAAAGCATCTCTTGATATTCAGAGCAATATTCAGCCGATTGTCAGAGGCGTGATCACGTTGACCAAACGGAAAAAAGAGGTGAGCAAAGCGAATATTTTTAAAGGGTTGCAGTTTTTTTGCAATAATCGAACTGATCAGTTGCTTATCTGGATTCATAATTCTCTCCTTTCCGGTGGGGGATTCACCGGAATTTCTCAGACGGTTGCATGGGTTAGGAATGCCTAGGCCAGATAAAGAAACCGGTCCATGAGATTGACATAGCGACTCCACTTGCGTTCCGGTTCTCCATCCCGTTCACGGATTCGTTCAAAGGCATTCATTTTGGAATCGATCTCATCCGCATAATAAAGCACAATGGCTTCGCGTGTCATAGGCAAGACCGGAGAGCCTTGCTCGCGCGATCCTTGGTGTGCGAGAATGAGATGCAGCACTTGAGCGCTCAGATCTGCAGGAAAACCCTCGATCTGTTCCAGGCACGCGGCGACGCGGTGATACCCAATGGCGATATGGCCGTGCAGGCGTCCTTGTGTAGAGTAATCGATAAATCCCTCGGTTTGAAATTCGACCATCTTGCCGATATCATGCAGCAGAGCTCCGGCAATGAGACGGTCTTTATTCAGGTTGGGATAAAAGTGGGTCATATCCAGCGCGATCTGCAAAACCGACCAGGTATGTTCGGCGAGTCCGCCGACATACGCATGATGCCATAATTTACCTCCGGGCGTCCGACAAAACCGTTCACGAAACCGAGATTCGCCAAAAAAGGCGCTCAACAGTTCACGGATATAGCGGTTGGAAACGGTCTCGATGATTCCCAGGATTTTTTCATAGATCGACTCTACATCGACGGGAGCGTGAGGAAGCAGTTGTTCGTTGATTTCGGCAGAGACATCGGGCTGGACATCTATTTTTCGGATGGAGAGATGCAACCCTTCTTTCCAATCGATAGCCTTGGCCCATACGCGTATGACGCGTCCGATCTGCAGACCGTCATAAACAGTTTTGACCTGCTCCCAGAGCGAGCCGGTGATACGACCGGAAGCATCACCCAGTTCAACCGAGAGATAGAGATCATTGCTATCGCGTCGGGTACGCAGCTCTTTTTTGCGCAAAACAAAAAAACCATCGATCGTTTGGCCCGGTGCAAAATCACGAATCATAGCGACTCCTAATGCTAGCGCCGATGTGGATGACAATCCCATTTCCCCTCTCGGACAGTCTGTTCCCACAAAGCGCAACCGCTGGGCCCACAAATGCAGCGTTGCAAGGTTAGAACATCCCCTGGATCTTCCTGATGCGGTTAAAACCTCCTTTTCTCATGGTCTGTCTGTCAGCCCCGACACAGACGTTTTCAGGTGTCAAGGATGGATCAAATTTCGATCGATCCGGCTATTTTTTTCACCACACAACCCGTCATCCTCATGACCTGTTGCCCGTTCTGGGCAACCTCACTTACAGCAAAGGAACTGAAAATACAGGCACCGGCCATTGGCCCCTGCAAGAGCCGGAGCATTCTGCGATGAACATCTCGACCTGAACCCGGCAGCGCAACCATGTTCGGGTAACGCTGCCATCAGGGGGCCTTTGCCATGATCAGAGTTATTGACTCATCTCTTTCAACTGATCATAGAGCTGTCTGGCTTCCAGCGAATCGATCTGTTGATCGCTGAATGCCGATTTTAATTGATTGCCAAAAGATTGCAGTTGCGCCTCTGACAGTTCTTTGTTTTGCAGCTTTGTTTTCATCCTGTCCAGCACCGCCCGCACACTGTCAGAAGAAACCGAATCCGGCAAGGTGGTAATCAACTGGCCTTCAACCATGTCCATGGTTTTGCCTAAAGCAAATGAAGCAAGCTTGTTCTTTTGTGTGCAAATAAAGATGCCACCGGCAATAATCAAAACCAGGATCACGACCAGGACAATGAGCAAAACTTTTTTCATCTCTCTCTCCTTTTTCTCCTATTAAAATTAAAAGTTAAATCTTAATTGTCAAGGAAAATTTTCGATTTTTGCGATTTTTTTTCTGCATGACCAAGGATAAGAGAGGTCTGCACCCAGTATTATCACGATATAGGATGGTTATTACGCAATAGTCCTGCACTCTTTCATATTGTCGGCAAATATCGTGTTTACCAGAGACCCGGGATGAACCGATAGGGGACGGTTCTTTTGTATTCTGCATAACTCCGGTCATGGGACAATAATGATTCTTTAATATGGGCTCTATAGAGTTGACCAGGGACCATACCCAGCCGCCGTTTATGGTATATCTTTTGCTGCATTTGTATTGCACCCTGCGTTACGGCTTTAAATCAAATAAAAACATGCTGTCGAGGATCAATAAACCACAAATTTGTGCTCAAGTATGGCAATAATGTCACAATCGGAGATTTCCCATGAAGATATTGTCCTGTTTTAAATTCACGATGATACTGTTATTCATTGCCTCTGTGGCCTCTGCCCAGCCGGTTCACCAGCGTCTGTTATTCTCGCATCCCCTGACCAGCACCTCGAGCAAAGACGGCATGGTGTTGCAAAACACCAGCGGCACATTCACCGATCAGGGATGGCAATCCACCAATGCCTCCAGCCAGCTCATGATCACGCTTCCCGAGGGATTGCCCCTGGAAGGTACCTTTGTCGTGAATGTGAGCAATTTCGATCCGTACACCCAAAATATCAATCTCAAACAACCGATCATCGATCTCTATTCACAGCCGTGTGGCAACAAAGACATCTATGAGACCGATGGCGCCTGGTTTCATCTCATCAGCGGCACCGGCTATCTCTCCGGAGTCCCCGGAGAAGCCGGATTCAAGCTCTGGGCTGCCCCCCGGGGCGTGGATTCCAAACACGAAGACCGGGTCATGCAAAATACACGCTGGGATATCAATCATACTTATGAATTCAAGTTTGTCTGGAGCGGTACCCGACTCTATTTTTTCGTGGACGGCCAGCTGCATAAGGATCTGCCCTACAGCGGACAGGTAGAACCGTTTCGCTATATCTTTCTCGGCAAGGACAACTTGATCTGGGGATACACGGCACAGCCGGGGCCCATCTTTTCAGACATGCGATGCTATGGTTCGGGTGATCCCATCGTAGACAACACTCCGCCAGCTCTAAAATCGGTGACCCCACTGGCGCAAACTCAAGTATTGGCACGATTTGACGAGATTCTCGATGCCCAATCCGCCAACCTGGCCGGCCATTACAGCATCTCGCCAGATCTGGCGATTCATATGGCACAGCTGCAAACGGATCAAAAATCGGTCTTGTTATCCACAGATGCCCACAGCGAAAGCATCACCTATACCCTGACGGCCGCTTCCATTGCTGACACGGCAAATCCGCCCAATATTCTGGATCAGGCCAGTCTCTCCTATACCTGGCAGGATCTCCCGGTCTCTGGCATCAGCCGTTCGAACTATCGTCTGGTACAGCGCAGCGTAGGCGACTCGGTCTACTCGGATCGGCCGTTCCTTTTCACCCGTATCCCCTCTGACCTGAGCACCTATTATTGGATCCAGACCGCCAATGACGACAAGTACCGCGCCAACAGCGATTTTTTGAGTTTCTATGCCAGTGAGGCCCTGCACCTGATCGTCGCCTATGACGTTACCATGACCGACATTCCCTCCTGGCTGGAATCCTGGCAACAAACCGAGATGATCATCGAAACCGATGACACGAACTTTCAGTGTTATACCAAAACCGTCGACGCCGGCCAGATCACCCTGGGAGGCAACGAACAGTCCACCTCGGGCAGCATGTACCTCGTTCTGTTGCAGTCCCAGCAAGACACCGGCGACCGTACGCCTCCTGCCCCCCCGACCGGGGTTACGGCAGAGGTGTTATCAGAGTAAGGCCCTGATGTTTCAGTGCTCAAGACCTGGCAGGTGAAAAAACACCTGCCAGGTCAAAACAGCCACTGCCGCCGGAA
>CAYNUX010000111.1:0-10311 GCA_964400115.1 uncultured Cytophagia bacterium | reverse complement strand
GATCTACACTCTTTCCCTACACGACGCTCTTCCGATCTAGGATCTGTTCAAGATCATTATCTAACTTGCAATCATTGGAGACAAATTGCTCACCAGCGGGTAATAGTTTTTCCACAACAGGATGCCGGCCTTTGTTAATTTGAATGACTCTGGTTTCTGTAATTTCCGGTCTCTTGTATTGATTTTCGACCGCAATATAAGCAAAGCAACTCAGGCAATCGATCTGTGCCAGTGTACGGGCGTTTCTTTGCAAGACCTGAGTAAAACGTAAAATTTTATGACGCAATTCATCAAATAATTCATATTCGAGCGCAGAAATTTTTTCCTCAGCGCCCAGAATTTTTTCTTCATATTCTTTCAGTTCCTGGGTGATGAATCGCTCGGCGTTAACCAGAGTCTGTTTTCGGATATAGTGATTGGGTACCTTGGACAGATGGGGACGGGTAACTTGAATATAATAGCCAAAGACTTTATTATAGTTTACCTTTAGCGAGGGAATACCAGTCTTTTCTCTCTCTTTGGTCTGAAGTTGGGCTATCCAATCTTTTCCGGAAAAAGAGATTTTACGCAGGTCGTCCAATTCTTCATTGTATCCATCTTTGATCACTCCCCCATCATTGATCGCAAGAGGAGGATTGTCGACAATTGCAGAATCGATTTGCTGCACGAGGTCATTTAAAGGATCACATTCATCTGCTAACGTTTGCAACAGAAAAGTCTCTGAATGTTCGAGCAGTTTTTTAATCGACTGCACGACAAGCAATGTATTTGCGACAGCTCTTGCATCACGTGCATTGGCCCGGCCTGTGGAAAATTTGGCCATCAGCCTTTCGAGATCACCAGAGTGCTTTAAGGTTTCTGCCACGTTTTTGGCAAGATCGGTATCAGCGACAAATGATTCGACAGCGTCGAGTCTTTCTATAATACGGCTTTTGATCATCAAAGGATAAGAAAGCCACTGCACCAGCATCCGTCCCCCCATAGGTGTACCGGCATGGTCCAGGACATTCAAAAGCGTACCTTGTTTGCCTTCTCTGTTAAGTGGTTTCAACAGCTCAAGATTGGTACGGGTGGTATTATCGATAATCATATAATCCGATTCAGGGAATCTGGACATATTATTTATGTGCACCAGTTGATGCTTTTGATTCTCTTTCAGATATGAGAGGATGGCGCCCGAGGCACCGATTCCAAGAGGCAGATCTTCTATTCCGAATCCCTTCAGGGACAGCACTTTGAAATGTTCGAGCAAGATATCCTGTGCATAATCCAGATGAAAAGTCCATTCATCCCGCGGTGACACTATCAGTTGTAGATCAGAGCAGAGTTTTTCCTGCGTCAGCTTTATCTGGGTATCGGCAACGAGCAATTCAGCCGGATCAATGTGGGAAACCTTTTCAGCGATAGTGTCGTCCCCGACCTGAGTGACCTGAAATTCTCCTGTGGAGACATCAATCTGGGCCACTCCCCATTGATCATTCTTTTTATAAATCGCGACCAGATAATTATTGCGTTTGGTTTCCAAAAGGTCATCTGAAACCGCAGTGCCCGGAGTAACGATTTCAACAACATCGCGCTTTACAATGGTTTTTGTTTTTTGGGGATCTTCCAGTTGTTCACATATCGCAACCCGATGACCTGCTTTGATCATTTTTGCCAGATAGATTTCAAGGGCATGATAAGGAAAGCCAGCCAGAGGAACATCAGCGGATTTGCCGTGAGCACGTGAAGTAAGAGTGATGCCGAGCACTTTAGCAGCAATCTGGGCGTCCTGGTAAAACATTTCATAAAAATCACCCATACGAAAAAAGAGCACGGCGCTTTGGTGTTTTTTCTTTATCGCCAAATATTGTTCCATTAAGGGTGTTGTTTGGGAATCCTTTGACATGCTGCTCAGATCTTTCCGTTCATAAGTGATTCAGTGGTCTTGTCCGCTCCCCAGTTCAGTTTTGTTCTAAGAACCTTAAAGAAATCACGATTGTGCGTCGAGATCCACCGCACTCCGCGTTCACTGGGACAAATAGTCACCCAATCAGATCCGGAGACTTTGGTTTTTTGCTGGCCATCGATACTGATCTGAAGGGCATCCTGTCGTTCAAACCCATAAATTTTGAGGCGACTATTGCGCGACAATACAATCGGCCGGACAGTGAGTGAATGAGGACAAATCGGCGTGACAATAATTGCTTCCATATCCGGTACCATGAGAGGTCCACCGGCAGATAAAGAATACGCTGTAGACCCCGTAGGTGTGGAAATAATAATTCCGTCACTTCTATAAAGGTTGAGAAATCGATCATTTACATCCACGGCAACAGTGATCAATCGCGATCGAATCCCTTTATCAATCACCACATCATTGAGCGCATAGTAGCTGTATACCTGCATCTTGCGTTTAATCACGACCTGAAACATCATCCGGTCGATCACATCATATTGTCCTTGGATCAGCATATCCACGGCTGTTTCCATTTCCTCAACCATGACTTCGGTGAGAAAACCCAAATTGCCGATATTGACACCCAGGACAGGGACACCTGTGGCGACCAGCGATTGCGCAGTCGCCAGCATAGTACCATCGCCTCCGAACGAGACCACCACATGAACTTGTTTGCTCAGTTCTTCCAGGGGGCATACCGGATCCTCGGGAGAAAGCTCCAGGTACTCGGTCAAATCCTCTGAATAACAGAAATGCAGATCGCGATCTTTTAGAATCGCGATAAATCGTTCAATAATGGTCCTTGCTCGGGGTTTATGAATATTACCGGTTATCCCGATAATCATGAAACACCTATGGATTCTTTAAACTCGATAGATTTTATATGACCAAAAGTCTTTGACTGACCAATCCGCTTGACGATTGCAGACGTACTCAACCCCACCACATCCAGCAATCGTTGTCGGCTGCCCTGTTCTATAAATTGATCGGGAATTCCGCACGAGATCAGTTCGATGCCTGAAAGGCCAGAAATGGCCAGTTGTTCTGCAACGGCACTTCCAAATCCACCTGAAATAATTCCTTCTTCCAGAGTTACTATACACCGGAACGAGTTAAAAACGGTATTGAGCATTTCTTTATCCAGCGGCTTTAGGAATCGCCCATTGATTACTTTAGCTGAAACGCCATATTGGTCTGATAATATTTCCGCTGCTTCGAGAGCGCGGTAGACCAGAGGCCCGAGGGCTAAAAGTGCAACGTCATTGCCTGTTTTCTCTACAACGCTTTTTCCAATGGCAATTTCCTGCAAAGACTCATCCCACTCGACCCCTTCGCCATTGCCCCGGGGATAGCGCAGAGCAATAGGACCTTTATTGTATCGTATCGCCGTATAAACCATATGCCGGAGTTCATTTTCATCTTTGGGGACCATAACGGTCATATTGGGGATACCACGCAAAAATGCAAGATCAAAGACGCCATGGTGGGTGGGGCCATCGTCGCCGACAAATCCGGCACGATCGATGGCAAAGATAACAGGTAAATTTTGTAACGCCACATCATGAATAATATGGTCATATGCACGCTGTAAAAAACTTGAATAGATTGCCACAATGGGTCTAAGATTTTTGGTGGCCATCCCTGCGGCAAATGTAACAGAATGCCCTTCTGCAATTCCGACATCGAAAAATCGATCCGGATATGTTTCGGCAAATTTATTCAGTCCCGTTCCCAGAGCCATGGCTGCGGTTATGGTGACGATCCGTTTATCATCAGCAGCCAGCTGGTGTAATGTTTCGCCGAACACTTTATTATACGATTTTTGAGAGGAGGGTTTGATTTCACCTGATTCTTTGTCAAATTTGCCACACCCGTGAAAAAAGGGTGCATTCTGTTCAGCAGGTCTGTATCCCTTGCCTTTTTTGGTGAGAACATGAACAAGTATCGGTCCGTTGAGTTTCTTCACTTCCTGGAACAGCCTGACCATACCGGAGATATGATGCCCATCGATAGGACCAAAGTACCGAAATCCGAGCCGTTCAAAGAGCATACCCGGCATGATGATATTTTTCATACTTTCTTCGGTACGGCGCGCTGCCCAACGAATGCGTTGCCCTACACGATCCATCTTTCCGGTCAAATGCCAAAGTTCTGATTTGATTTTATTGTATAAAGGGTTTGAGATCAGGGTCGTCAGATATGCAGCCATGGCTCCTACATTGGGTGAAATGGACATGGTGTTATCATTCAATATAACCACCAGGTTTTTCCCGGATGCTCCTGCATTATTGAGACCTTCGTAAGCCAGGCCACCAGTGAGAGCACCATCACCGATAATGGCCAGCACATGATGTTTCTCGTTACTCAAATCTCGTGCATGAGCCATTCCCAGTGCAGCTGAAATGGATGTACTGGCATGCCCTACACCGAAAGCATCATGAGGAGATTCCGAGCGTTTGGGAAATCCACTGATTCCGCGATCCTGCCGCAAGGTATGAAATTGATCTTTACGTCCGGTTAAAATTTTATGAGCATAAGCCTGATGACCCACATCCCAAACAATTTGATCGGTGGGAGTATCATACAAATAATGCAGTACCAGGGTGAGTTCCACAACGCCCAAAGATGGAGCCAGATGTCCTCCATTGCAACTCACAGTCGAGATAATCATTTCCCGAATCTCTTTGGCTAACTGGGACAATTGCGGTATTGTAAATGCTTTAATGTCCTTGGGTGACTCGATTTGGGACAAGAGCATAGCCATAATCGGAACCTCTTTGTAAAACATCTGAAAAGATTAGATCTCATCCAGGTCGTTGGATTCAATATCCGAGTCCTGGACGATAAATTTTTCACCTTTTTTACCGAGAATCTTTAATTTGGTTTCGGCATTCTGCAGGGATTGAGAACAAAATTCTGCCAGTTCGGTGGCTTCCTGGAATAATTCTAAAGATTCTTCAAGTGATTTTTCACCACTCTCCAGCAAATCAGCAATCTCTTCTAATCTAACCATTGCTTTTTCTAGATCAAGCTTTTTCATCATTATTTCCTTGAAAATCCAATTTTTGTATCAATGACAACAATGTGTCATGGTGCAACTCTTTCTTAAAAATACGAGTTTTAACGGCTCCATCATAGAAATAGACATTGAGCACATCATCATTCTCCAGTCCGCATCTGCTGGTTTGTAGTGATTCGGTTTTTTCATTTCGGACCATAGCATAGCCCCGCTTCAGTATGGAACGAGGATGCAAGCCGGCAAGCCGCGAACTCAAATGTTGTAAAGATCGATAATTGTTACTTAGGGTTTGCCTCATGATCCAGTTGATTCGATCGAACAGCTCATCCAGACGCTGTTGATGCTGTAACAATCGATCTTGCGGACGTTTGAAAGCATATCGTTTTGACAGATTTTGCACTTTTTTTTGTTTCTCATCAAAAGCCGTGGTTATGGCCAAAAGGGATCGTTTAAACTGACCGGATAAAGTCGCAAGCAACTCTTTTGTATCCGGAATGACCACCTCTGCTGCGGCGGAAGGTGTAGGTGCGCGGTAATCAGCGACAAAATCAGCAATGGTAAAATCGATTTCATGACCGACAGCAGAAATGACCGGAATCGTGGATGCAAAAATCGCTCTTGCAACTTTTTCTTCATTAAAGGCCCACAGATCTTCCAAAGAGCCTCCGCCCCTGCCAACAATAAGAACATCAACGTTTGCATACTCGTTAAAATCACGGATGGCTTTTGCGATATCATCTGCAGCACCATCACCTTGTACCAGAGCTGGACGTAGAATAATCTCAGTCAATGGCATGCGTCTGTTGATAACATGAACAATATCTCTAATAGCTGCACCTGTAGGAGAGGTTATGACACCCACCCGTTTGGGAAAAGCAGGTAATGGCTTTTTGAATTGTTCATCGAACAAGCCCTCTGCTACAAGCTTTTTTTTCAAGGCTTCAAAAGCTTGTTGCAGATTTCCGACACCGGCGGGTAAGATTTTCAGACAATCCAATTGATAATTGCCTCGTTTTTCATAGACCCGCACCTGCCCCCAGGCAACAACTCTTAATCCGGTTTGCGGGCGAAAAGTCAATCGTTCATTGCGAGAACGCCACATGACACAATTGATTTGAGCATTATCATCCTTTAGAGAAAAATACATATGTCCGGAGCCATGATGGGTAAAGTTGGAAATTTCGCCCGTAACCCATACCGATGGAAATTCACTTTCCAAAAATGCTTTGATTTCTTGAGTGATTTGCGATACCGAATAAATATGTTCTTGAAGATAAGATTCGTTCATGTAGCGGTCATTACCTGGTGAGAGATCAACCCTGTTTTTTTTGCAAAGAGACCGGGTATAAAATATATAAGGGCCAAGATTGATCTTTTCTTAGCCCTATATCTATGTCAGTGTTGACAAGACTCGTTGAACCTTTCGACAGGTCATTCAATTGCTGATAGAGTTCATGAAAGCAACCAACAAGCCTATAAAAAACCGTTGGGCTTGAGGTTCGTTATCAACAAAGACAATAACTTATTTCTTTTTCTTGTGTCGATTTTTACGCAGTCTTTTTTTGCGTTTATGTGTTGCTATCTTGTGTCGTTTGCGTTTTTTACCACTGGGCACCGTAAAACCTCCTCATCATATGTTGTTAAGATCGGTTATTCAGATATTTTTTCAATTCTTTTGAAGCTCTGAACACAGCTGTATCGTGTTCGGGAACTGTCATGGGTTCATTTGTAGCCGGATTTCTGGCGCTTCGCTCCTGTCTGGTCACGGATTTAAAGGTACCAAATCCACGCAGTTCAACTCGATCTCCTTGTTTCAGAGCGAACTTTAGCATTGCTAAAAAACCATCGACAACGGCTTGGGTCTCAACTTTGGTCAGTCCTGTACCTTCTGCGATTTTATCTACCATTTCGGCTTTGGTCATCAGCGCCTCTATTATAGGCGTTTCATAAAAAAAGGAACGCTAAACGTTCCGGCTCCACTTTGCTTATCAGTAGAATAGAGTATAGTACAGATAAAAAAATAAAAATGCAAGATAAAAATAGACTAGACAAGTACTTTGTTGTTCGAGGTAGATTCTACTCTGACATTAGAGGACTTGCCAATTCCCTGATAGAGTCGATCGATCAGATCTGCACAGGTCTCCAGATCAAAGGCCCGGACACGTTCGAGACTTGCCTTCTGGAACTGATGCAAAAGTGTCGGGTGGTCTACCAGGCGAGAGAGATTGTTAGCCAATTCTTTCACATCACCCGGATTGAATAGATACCCATGTTTTCCGTGATCAATCACATCGGGTATGCCACCTACAGAAGAAGATACGATAGCACATCCGGCAGCCATCGCTTCCAGTACAGCCAAAGGCATGCCTTCTGCGTAGGAAGGAAGAGACATAATCCATCCTCTTGAAAGGACTCTTAACTTTTGCTCACCAGCCATCGGGCCATGAAAATTAAATTCATTTTTCAGATTCGCTTTCACGGCCGCCTTTTTCGCTCTATCAATTTCTCCCGGCCCAATAATATCATATTCGATATTCATTCCCTTTTCTTTTAAAATACGTGCTGCGTCAATCAGATCATAAATACCTTTGCGTCTTCCCACCTCCCCGAGAAAAACAATTCTGGGAGTTTCGCTTTTTTCTGGAGAGGATTTCACTCTCAGGTCAATCCCATTTGGCACCAATTCCAGTCTGTCAGCGTCGATCAGTCGGGTATAGAATCGATACCATGATTTTGAAAGGACAATCACATGATCACAAAGGGATAAAAAATAGGCTATCCATTTCTGAAACAGAACATGACTTTCATCATAAAAATATTCAAAACGCGATGCATGCATATGAATGATGACTTTTTTGCGTAAAGTCTTTGCAACCAGGATGTATGCGCATTTTTCCCAAAAAGAAGTATAAGAGGCGGTATGGAGGTGTACGATATCCACACGACGGGAGAACAGAGTCCACAGAAATTTTAGAAAAAACAAAGCCGAATAACTATAGCTTGTCATCAATACCTTCAGACCGCGTCCGAAGCAACGCCGATACCCAGAAAGTGTGCGAAATTCAGGCTTTTTTGTGATGAGAGGTTTGCTGATATTGATCAGCGTGATGTCATGCTTTTGAACGAGATTCGAATGCATAAGATTGAAAACAAATGTCTCGATTCCTCCCACTTGTGGAGGAAGAGGCCCAACCATTACGATGCTTTTGTGAGGCATAGTCACCATCCTTTGTTCTGATTATGTCACAATCGACCATGCTCGTCATGCTCCTCGGGTTGCCAGATAGGTGCAAGACATGAATTTACAAGAATGACTCATTTGATGCTGTTTTGGCTTCAGTTGTTTCAAAAATCGAGCCATTCCTTCATATCTGTAAAAAATCTTTAACGTGCTCAATCTGGGAAAAATCCGGAACAATAGACATAGCCCCCGCCCGAATCAGGCGAGTTCTCTTGTCGACATTCAATTCATAACGCCTTATCTCGTCGCTGGCTATGCCCATGGTCAGACCTCCTCGTTGTACTGTTTCCCGCATTTCCACAGGACCGTCACCAAAGGTAATCAAATGATTTCTGGTCTCACCGATGTCTGCTAAAACACGGTCCAGTACGACTTGTTTGGCTTCCTGATTCATTTTTCCTTCGGATCCGTAAATGCGGCCCTGAAACAAATCGGCATAGCCGAGAGCCGTCGCCTCTGCCACTACATCCGGTGTATCTGTTCCGCTGGCCAGATAGAGTTTGATACCCGCCTTGTGGAGCAGATGTAAAAAACGGGGAGCATTTTTAATGACCACATCTTCAACCTGCAGCTCTCCCTTTTCCAGGCGTTCGATCCGCCGCTTTACTCTCTGCATCAAGGCATCATTATAAATATCCTTATAGCCTTTAGCATCGAGAATTCGATCATTGGGAACGAGTTCGAATTCCCTGACCATATTGACCAACCCTTGCATTTGTGTGAGTGTTTGTATGCCCGTGGTTTGATCGATATATTTGTTCACTCTGGTGCGGATTCTGTGGTACAAAGATTCATCCGCAGACGCATAGTGCTCGCCCATAATCGCCTGGATCATCATCGGTTCCATGACCTCTTCCCATCCTTCACGCAAAGTAGACAGAGTTCCATCATGATCAAATATTGCGATCTGGATGTCAATAGTCTCTGGAAAAGAACGAACAATCTCGATATCGCTATTTTTCCAGTACCGGGCTTGACGCTGATCTTCAGCCAATTCCGGTTCATACACATAGGCTGGATTAGACCCAATTTCAAAAATTTCTTGTGGGGTGGCAGTTCCGGTCTGACCGATTTTGCTGATCGTTACTGCAGCCACAAAATTGCCAATTTGAGCAGCTTTTTCCAGAGGTGCATTGGCAGCCAGGGATGCAGCCAACCCGGCCAGAAAACTGTCTCCGGCTCCTACCGAATCGATTTTTCCGAGTACCTGAATGCCTGGAATAGAAAATATTTGTTTTTGTCGGCAAACAATGCATCCCCTGTCCCCACAGGTTACAATAATGGGCTTATTATATCGCTCATACAGATCTTTTGCTGCCTTCTCTGCCAGAGATTTGGGAACAATGTCCTGTGCATCAAAAACATGACCGATGCGATTGACAGCCTCATGATCATTGACTTTCAGCCACGCAGCTGTATAGACATCCTGTACATGACGGCCGTCATAAATAAAACTCTTTTCCGGGTGTTCATCCATGACCTTTTTAAGACAAGCTTGAAAGAATGGGGTATGGATGCCGGATTCCACCTGTTGATTCACAATAATCACATTGAATTCAGCCAATTTTGAAGCAAAACGATCGATAAGCTCGGTAGCGGTGTGATCCGAGAGGCGGTTGAAATTTCCCATATCCAATCGTGATAGTTCATCGTTTCCAATATAGGGTTTACAATATGCGAGTGTCTGCCAGCATTTGGGAGAATCGGTGATAAGATGGTCACAGTTGACATTGTTATCAAGCAACAATCGATAGAGTTCTTCGCCAAAGGGATCCTGTCCTCTGACACCAAACGTATAAACTTGCCCAACTCCCATGTCGACCAGATTGGCAACGACGTTCCCTGCGCCCCCCAGTGAATAGCGTTGTTCACGCACCGGATGAGTTTCTTTACCGGTTTCAAGCGATTTCTCACACCGATCCTTGTCTATAATCCAGTATACATCCAGACAAAAATCGCCTATAACCGCAATCTTTGCATCATGGATAGACTTGAAAATACTCTCTAATTTATCTTTTTTGATCCATTCTGTGCTATTCATAGTGGTTCTCCAGATTGAACGATACGGTAAGCTTTGCATTAAAGAATGTAAAGATATTTACATAACAAGGG
>CAYNUX010000110.1:0-10383 GCA_964400115.1 uncultured Cytophagia bacterium | reverse complement strand
ATTATGGCTCTCACATTCGAAAGCTCGCGGATGTGAATCATGCTTTGGAATCGGCTTATGAACAGATATCCCGCTTTGAAAATCAGGTCCTCTCGGATCGTGAAGAGATTCCCAATTATCTTCAAAATCGCCATCTTGTTATTGCCCATGCCGCCTATCTGGAAGCGGTGCGCGAGACCCTCGAGGCAGGCGGTGGAAGTCGAGGCAGTTATATGGTTATGGATTCAAAGGGAGAGCCGGTTCTGGAAAGTCTGGGCGATGAATGGCGTTATAAACAAGAAGTGCTCTCCATGCGGGAAAAAGTTCTAGAAACGATTGCAGACCCATCCGGCCGTTTTCACTCTCAATGGAAGGATCGTCGACCGTTGCCGGAAGAAGAATCCTGGTTTGAGAACGTCTGGGGTATATTCTTGCGAGGAGAGGTTTTTGGAGAGACCGGTAAAATATAAAGAGCTCCCCTTTTGGGGAGCTCTTTATTTAACGTACCGTTTTTAAATATTTAAGATAATCTGAATCTGTACCGAGGATTAAGGTACTGGTACTATCGATAGTATTTTTGTAAGATTCCATTGTTTGTAAAAATGAATAAAAATCAGGGTCGCGCGAATAGGCATCAGCATAAATTTGTGTTGCCTCGGCATCTGCATCGCCTTGAATCTGCTGTGCTTTTTTATATGCTTCGGAACGGATACGTTGTAACTCGCGGTCTCTCGTTCCTTCGATTTCTGCTCTCGCCCCCTGGCCTTCTGATCGATATAATTCAGCGATCCGTGTTCGCTCAGAGATCATTCGATCAAAAACTTTTTCCTGCACCTCTTGGATATAGTTTACTTGTTTTATCCTGATATCGAGGACTTGGATACCATATTGTGGGGTGAGTTTGGAAACGCGTTCCAGTATTGCGCGCGTGATTTCGTAACGTCCCTGCTCTATTCTTAGGGTGTCGACTTTTAAAAGAATGTCGCTCATCTCTTCATTCGCTACTGTCAGTTCACGATTGGTGTTTCTTACGATTTCGATTAAGGGATTTTCGGTAATATAATCGCGTGTAATACCATCGATGATATCATCCAGTCGACTTTGCCCGTTTTGTTCATTATGGACCGATTGATAAAACTGTAATGGATCGACGATGCTCCAGCGTGCAAATGTATCCACCAGGATATATTTTTTATCCAAAGTGGGAACCTGATTGGCATCACCATCCCATTGCATAATGCGTTTTTCGAATCTATTGACCTTTTGAATAAAAGGTAATTTAAAATGAAGACCCGCTTTTGTGATCGGGCCGCCTATAGGTTCGCCAAACTGGGTGATGATGACTTGTTCGGTTTCGTCGACGGTATAAATGATACCTCCGACCAGAAATACTATCAGAAATATTCCGATGGCATATAGCCACAATTGAGATCTTTGATTCATCGGGTTGCCTCCTTTCCTTTTAATTGCAAGAGAGGCAAGAATGACTGCAATTCCTCATCGACGATCACCTTGGAATCTATGTTTGGCAAGATCTCTTGCATGGTTTCGATGTACATTCGACGCCTCGTAACATCTTTGGCCTTGCGATATTCATCATACAAGGCGATAAAACGATCCGCATCTCCCTGCGCTCTATTGACGCGGTTGGTGGCATACCCTTCTGCTTCCAAAAGCAAACGTTCTGCTTCACCTTTCGCTTGAGGAATGGCATTGTTATAAGCTTTCCATGCTTCGTTAATGGTACGTTCCTTTACCTGCCGGGCTTCATTGACTTCGTTGAAAGCAGGTTGAACAGGCTTGGGTGGATTGACATCCTGTAGATTTACTGTCACGATATCGATGCCGGTTTCATATTCATTGAGTAACGATTGCATGGTCTCACTCACCTGAGTCGCGATGCTTTTGCGATCCAGGATAATGACCTCATCGACACTGTGGTCACCCACGACCTGACGCATGACCGATTCAGACAGATCCCGTAAAGTTCCTTCCACATCTCGCACATTAAAGAGATACGACATAGGATCTTGGATCCGGAATTGAACAATCCATTCGACGAGAGCGGCGTTGAGGTCACCTGTGAGCATTAATGATTCTATTTCAAAATCATGTGCCGAGTATTCAGTTCTAATGCCTGCCTGTACCGTTCGAAAGCCAAATTCTTGCTTGAATACCCTCTGCGTCTTGACCTTGGTCACTTTTTCGATGCCCCAGGGTAGCTTTAAATGCAAACCCGGTTCAGTAGTGCGAACATAGGCACCAAAACGTCGGATCACTCCCACTTCATCTGCTTGTACGGTATAAAATGAACTTACCAGAAGAATAATAAGCAATAAAGCGCCTGCAGCATACAAAAGTACAGGTCCCTTGATGTCAGGGATTTCCACCTGTTCGCCGCCAATATTGATAATTCTTTTTTTCACAAATCCTCCACTCTTATTGGCATAAGATTATATTTATTAAATATAATCATTTTTTCATGCAATGACAAGCTCTTGTGAAACGTTTTGCTTAATAGAGCGATTCCAGAAAAAAAGGATATCTACACCCTATAGTTAGTAATCGTTGATCCTTTGCCCTATTTTTTCTATATTCGAGGCAATATAAGCTCACCCATTAAAGAAAGGAAAATTTGGCATGTCTGACGTAAAAGTGTCATTTGTTTTACAGGCAAATCAAAATTCTGCTTACAAATTGGATCGTTTTGAGCTCACCCTTGATTCTATCGATCAACAGTTTAGAAAAAATCATGAAACCGTTGTATACGGAAATTGGGCAGAGGCATTGGATGAGGCAAAAAAGCGTGGATGCCTAACGGTTTCTACCTCGATGGAAAATCGTTCACAAGCCCTTAATGATGCATTTGCAAAAGCATCCGGTGAATATGTTCTGATATGCAACAATGAGAACAATGTTATAGAATTCAAACAGTCTGCTTCGGCTTTTTATCAGTTTTTAATGGATAAAACCAAAAATGCAGAGTTAGTCTATAGCGATTATGATCTGATTGATCAGGAACAGCTAAAGGAACGTAAATTATTGGAATTTCTTAAAGGCCGTCTGACCGATTCCTGGGATATGGGGTATTGCTTATTATTTCGGCGATCCTTTTTGGAGCGCATTAATTATTGCGATACAACTTATAAATTCAATCCTTTGTATGATTTACGCCTAAAGGCCTTTGAGGGTGAAAATGTAGTGCACGTTTCCAACCGTTTCAACGGAACTCCTTATTTTGTTTATGCTGCCCCTCAAAATTTGGATGTATTTGCTTATCTAAAAGCGGGTAAAGAAATTGCGCAGGAGCTGGAGACGATTTGTTCCGAACATTTAAAGCGAATAAATGCTTATCTGGCACCGGGACAAAATTATCATATAGTCGATTACACTCGAGAAGAAGAAAATTCATTCAAGACCATCGCCTCTGTCGTGATCCCGGTATTCAATCGTCCGGAATTCATTGGAGCAGCCATAGAATCGGTACAAGCACAAACCATACAAAACATCGAATGTGTTGTCGTCTGTAACGGTGGTCAGGATGATCCCACAGTTGCAGAGGTACAACGATATATGCCCGATGGAGACAAATATGATGAGAAAAAGCCATCGGTGCGTCTCATTGTTCATGATATGAATAATTTGGGACTTTGTTTTAATGACGCTTTGGCCAGTTCACAATCCAAATATTATGTTCAGCTCGATTCAGATGATTTGTTGTTTGATGACGCCGTAGAAAAAATACTTGATGTATATGAAAAAGATGAAAAAATCGGGATGGTAATTGGTTCCTACCAGGTATTCGAGAAACAAGCCGATGGGAGTGTAACACCTGTTCTGGTCGAAGGGAAACCCTTTGTGGTGACTCATGACGAATGGACTGAAGAAAACGGTAGAAATAATCTGTTGCGTATCGGCGGGGCCGGAGCTCCCCGTTCGATCAAAATTAAAGTTTTGGCGGAAATGGGATGGTTCGGAATGAACGACTCGCCTTATTCGCGAAATTACGGCGAAGATTATGAACTGGTAAATAAAGTCGCCGAACAATACCGAATTGGTCGCGTATGGGATCCCATATACAAGGTCGTACGACATTCAGGTGGTACAGACCATATGATTGACCAGCAGACAATTGATGTGAATGACAATGCCAAAGATTATATGCGTTTGCAGGCCATCATCAGAAGACAAAATATTAATGCCAACCAATAGACTTTTTTCGGGGTAATTCACATTACCCCGAAAATTTGCAGATCTATTTTTATCCTTCCTTTATACATTATATAATGGCATGTCGCTACAGAAAAAAATCTGACAATACAACATTTAGTGTTGCCTTTGTATAAAAATCTTATATATTGTAGGTGTTGACTCACCAGCTGACAAACAAGAATAAACTACATCTCTTGCTAGTAAGGAGGATCGCATGCCGGAGGAGGGAATCCGCCATGCCTTTGATGGTTTTCTGAAACGAGGGGGTGCGCTTGTGCCTTTTCGGTTCGAAAAAATTCATAGCGCAATTCAAAAGGCTTTTGAGGCGGTCGAACGTTCAACAGGTGAAAAATATAAACCAGATGCAGCCCTGAAAATTTCGGAACGAGTTATCGAACAGCTTTCTGACCCGAGCAGTGTATATTATGTATCCCCTGATAAAAATGGTTCAATCATACCCAGAATCGAAGATGTGCAGGACCTGGTTGAAATTTGTCTTGCCGAAGCAAATTACCCAGTCGTTGTTGCAGCCTATAAGCGTTATCGAAAACAGAGAGAAATGGCGAGGCAGCGCATCCGTGTGCGCAGCTCGGGGAATGGAAGCGTCGATGATCCCACCGATGCTCATCTTTTATTAGTAGAGTCTGCAAGTAAAAATCTCACCCACATGTGGGATAAAAGCCGCATTGTACAGCAACTGATCGAGGAGACCGATCTGGATCTGGAAAAAGCCATTAATGTGGCAAAGGCCGTAGAGAATCAGGTTATCTTGAGTAATGTTCGTACGATCAGTACAACCCTGATACGTGAAGTTGTGAATAATGAACTCGCAGCAAGAGGATATAATGAACAATTGCGTGACCTCAGTGTTTATGGGATCGCCAAATCTTATATCGAAGCGTTGATGAATACAAAGTCGACCGAGAATAGCAACATTGTCAACAATAATCCCGAAGCCGTAAATTTGGGTATCGCAGAATTGGTTTTGAAACAATGGGCTCTGGATACGATTTTTTCAGCCGAGGTCAAGCGAGCACACGATACAGGTATGATCCATCTCCACGATCTGGGCTATCCACACAGGGTTTACTGCTCATCTCATTCTGTAGAATATGTGAAAAAATATGGGTTGCAAAAGCTGCTAAATCTCAACACACAATCAAAACCGGCAAAATCGGCCTCGGTATTGACAGGACATTTGAATACTTTTTTAGCAACTATGCAAGCGAATTATGCCGGAGCTTTGGGAATCGCCTATATCAATGTCTTTTATGCTCCCCTGATCATAGGCATGGATAAAACAGAACTCAAGCAAATCGCTCAGGAATTGATTTTCAATGGCTCTCAAAATGCCTTTTCCCGGGGCGGACAAACCCTGTTTCTTGATTTTAACTTGCATACCGGTGTGCCGTCTTATCTCAAAAATGTTCCGGCAATTGGCGCCGGTGGCTCTTATATGTTAATGCCAAAAGGAGCTGACAAAAAGAATGCGGTGGAACTCGTGGAGGTTTTGCTTGACACGACCGATGCTGCCGGAAATTCCCTGATGGAACTCTATTTAATCGAGGAAGGAAATCCCCGCGTCGTTTTGCGCGAGTGCTGGGACTCTCAACAGGGGTTCTTTTATGATCCCGATATCGAGAGTGATCTGCAACAACGGGGAGAAAAAATCCTTACTTATTCGGACTATATGAACGAAGCGCGCAATTTTGCTGTCGCACTGTTGGAAGTATGGGACGACGGCGATAAGACTGGCCGCGTTTTCGAGTTTCCCAAGTGTGATTTTCATATCAATGAGGAATCTTTTCAAGACCCGGAACAACTGAGGATTCTGCATCGGGCATGCGAGCTTGCCAGTAAAAATGGTTCGACCTATTTTATCTTTGATCGTGACGAGGTCACCCTATCAGCTTGTTGCCGACTGCGAACAACGATACAGGATGACAGGATGCTCACCCATCCCGAATCCATGCGATTTTGTGGATTCCAAAATGTGACCATCAATATTCCACAGGCCGCGTTTAGAGCCGCCAGGACCGGAAAAAAATCTCTCGAGGGTTTGCTGGCCGAAATAGACCGGGCCATGGATATTTGTGTGGAGGCTCATCTGCAAAAACGCGAAAAAATTCGAATTATGATGTCTGAACCCGGGCGTCCGCTCTATCAGATAGGTCAACCTGCCTGTGACGGAAAACCCTATGTTGACCTCAATAGCGCCACTTATATTTTAGGGTTGATCGGATTGAATGATGCGGTTCAATTTATCGCAGGCAATGAGCTTCACGAATCGGATGAAGCCCAGGAAATGGGATTGCGCATCGTGGCGCATATGTATTTGCGTGCCCGACAACTCTCAGAAAAACATTCTCTGAAATTCACATTGGAAGAATCTCCTGCTGAAAGTGCTGCCCGCAGATTGGCAAAGACAGATTTGATCTATTTTCCCAAAGAAGCCGCCTCTGTCGTAAAAGGAAGCCAGGAAAATGATTCGGTCTATTACACAAATTCTATTCATCTGTCTGCCAACGCCAATGTCACCCTGGTAGAACGTATTCGAGAGCAAGCTAAATATCACAGTCTTATTGAATCAGGCGCCATTACCCATGCCTTTGTGGGAGAAGAGAGACCGGCTGCAGATAGTATTTTTCGTCTGGTCAAAGATACATTTTATCGTACTCAAAGTGCACAGTTGACAATTTCACCAGAGTTTACCTATTGTCCTGATTGTGAACACCAGATGCGTGGGTTGTTTGAAAATTGCTTAAAATGCGGTTCTGATCAGGTATATGGTGAAACACGTGTCGTCGGCTATTTTAGCAAAATCGAAAATTGGAATCGCTCCAAACGCTATGGGGAATTGCTCGCTCGTAAGCAGGGTCGGTATCGCGTCGAAACTGCAGATGATATCAATACTGAAATGAAAAACCAAACACCACTCAATCCTGACTATGCAGCTGTTTCCTAGCACCAATTATTGGGATACGGAATATGAGCAGATCGATCAGAGTACATGTTTTTGGAAAAGAAAATTGCGAAAAATGCAAGATATTGAATCGGCGGTTAGATAGTCTTTTAAATCAAAAAGGTAATGTCTTTACAAAAGTATATCATGACGTCGAAACGATTGAAGGACTGGTCCGCTTTGCCCAAACTGAATGCATGAATCCTCAACGCATTCCCGGCTTTCTCTTTAGTATTTGGGATTCGGAACAAAAACTGGAATACGTGATTCCCCAAGACCCCAATGTAAACCTTTCGGATAGTTCGGTATTGGCAACATGTTTGGGCTTGCAAACCGATTACACCGGACCAGGAAAAGGGGTAATATCCCCTAAACGAATCGAACAATTATTTGACAAAGCCAGTTCTTTTTTAACATCCTAGGAGGCTCTTTTGCTAGCCCGTTACTCACCGGTCTATGCATTTCAAAAACAGCCATCTATGATCGATTGTCGTGGGCATTTGTCCGCGCTTTTTTTTGTTTCCGGTTGCAATTTCAGCTGCGGCTTTTGTCATAATATCTCCCTGATGAAAAGCCGAAAACAAGGTATTGAATGGACTCGACTGGAACAGGTCTGTCAATCTTTTAAAGATAACTGGGTTTCTGCAGTGACCATTACCGGTGGCGAACCCACTCTGCATCCCGGACTTTTGGAATTGATCTCTTTTCTAAGACGGTTTGGGTTCTATATCAAACTCGACAGCAACGGATCTGCGCCTCATATATTGGAGCGAATTATCAATCGGGTTGATTATATCGCGATGGATCTCAAATGTTCTCTGGAGGGATATAAAACTCTCACAGGCTATAAAGACACCTCTCGAATTTTAGAATCGACAAAGTTGCTAAAGAGCAATGCAAAGGATTATGAATTTAGAACGACGATTATTTCCTCTGTTCACTCTCCGAATGAAATAAAACGGATGCAGCCCCTTTATGAAGGGGCGAAACGTTTTGTATTTCAACCCTTTATTCCTCATCCAGACTTATTTTCCCCAAAATTCCGCAAATTAGAACGCACCCAGGTCGATTTGATGAAGGATTTGGCAATTATTGCAATGCCCCATGTCCGCCATCTCGATATCCTGGGTAATTAAACGCATTTATCCTGGCAAAATATTTGCTATATAATTTTATGATCATTTACAGAATATGATCTAAAGCCATCAAGCCTATAATTTACATAAATTTAGGTTTTGGTGTAAAACCTGTTTTTTTCAAGTAACACACGTTTTTGTCATATTTATTTTACAGGGAGGTCACTAATGCGTTTCGCCTTTGTCGTGATCATTGCAACTTTTCTAAATAGCTGGGCACAGTTTACCGTAAAAAACGCTTCCAACGATGTTCTTATGCTTGTGGAGGAAAGCGGTAAAATTGGCATGGGGACACAAACATTGGTGCGAGATTTTAATACCGAAGGAACGATTCGTTTTTCCGGTACCCTCGGGAATGGTGCCAGTGGGGACAACAGCGTGCTTGTTCGCCAGACTGACGGAGATGTTGTGATACGTTCGTTGAGCAATGACATCTGGGATGGGGACAGCGATAACCAGACTCTGAATCTTGTAAGCAGAACACTGTCCATCAGCAATGGCAATTCCGTGACTTTACCGGCAGATAATGATGAACAGACCCTTTTGATCAGCGGAGATCAATTGTCTATATCGGGGGGAAACACGATTACCCTGCCCAGTACAAATGTAATAACCGATAACTCTATCGACGGTAATGGAAGTTCTACATCACCTCTCAGCTTGGGCTGGAGCGATCGATCGAGTGCATCTGGAAGTATTGCTGTAAAATGTGCGGGTCAGGGTCAAACCAAAGTGGGGTATTTGAGTAATTTTACTTATGAACGACTTTTTGCAGACGATGGATTAACATTTAGAAATGATGGTGGCAATGCATGGTTTACCCTTTTAGCAAATCAGGTGTCGACTCTTGAGATCAGGGGGAATAATGGTGCACGTATCGCCTTAACCAATGATGATAATTATATAGCACTCTCTGTTACACCTTCGTATCCAACAGGATATGAGGCAAGTGACTCCAGGCTCTATACCAATGGAGGGATTGTCGCTCAAGGCACGGCCAGCCGGTTTGTCAATAATCTTATCGTTGGAATGGACGGGACGGGAGGATCAACCGATTCTTATCTGGGCATCAATACCGCTGGTAGCACCTACGGCGAGGCTTTTCATTGCGTAGGTGATGCCTATGTAGAGAATGGCGGATTGCTCGTAGGAGGTGCATCCGGGGGCTTGAAAGGCAGTGGAACCATTAATGCCCAGGCTGTTTATGATGACAATGTTCAAATAACAGACTATGTTTTCGACAAGTATTTTGATGGTCGCGTTCGTCATGAAGACAATGACATGCACGGCGACTATGAGATGCTATCCTTGACTGAAATGGCCGAATTTGTACAAAAAGAGCGCCACCTTCCGACGATCGTCGGTAGAGATGAATGGAATCGGGAAGGAAAATCTTCCATAGGATCTCTGGTCAATCAACTCTGGGAAACCGTCGAGACACAATCACTATATATCATTGAGCTCAAATCTGAGATCGACCAATTGCAGGAGAATCTTGTTCTGGTAAAAATGGCTGATGAATAAACAATATGCACAGCAATATCCCGGGTCTCAAAATGTTTGCCCGGGATTTTATCAGGATGTTAGAATTTCAAACTGCGGTGGTTTTATCATATGTTTTTTCACTGCACATTGATCCGCAGAGCGAATGATTGCTTCTTTATATTTTTCGGGAAATCCCTCCGGGAGTTTGATATCTAAAATGATATTTTCGATCATCTGGTTGGTTGGATTGACGTCCATCTTTTGAGTGATTTTCAATCCTTCGGTGTCCAGTCCCCTTTGTTTGCAAAATGCCAACACATAGATCCCTGCACATGTCCCTATAGAAGCCAAAAATAGTGCAAAAGGGGGGGGTGCTGTTCCATTTTGATTGGTTGCAATATTGAACGGTCCATAATTGGCATTTACCTCTAATTCACCCGGAAATGTTACTTGCAGTTCCATATCAGTCTCCGTATTACGCAAAATTGTCTATCCTTGCAAAAGAGTTTAATTTAAGGTTGCACTTTCTTTTGCATTCATGTATAATTAAGATGAACGAGAACAACAAAATATCTTTAGTGTTCAGACCTTAATTTTTCAAGATACTTT
>CAYNUX010000109.1:0-10471 GCA_964400115.1 uncultured Cytophagia bacterium | reverse complement strand
ACCAATGCAATTTTTTGCGGATTATCCGGAAAAAATTGCATTGGTTCTATACATGCAAGATCCCAGTCTTTAGGACTTGCATTATTATACGCCCCAGGTGTACCCGGAGAATCACTACTCGTTACCCAGTTCAAGCGGTCCTCAGAGGGAAACTGCCAGGAAACACGTTCAAGAGAGAAATTTCTCATTTCCAGCCAATCGACAGTATAGTTCAAGGAATCTATAGTTGTGCCAAATGGATCCTTGAGCACGATATCGTCTCCCGAATTATTCAGCTCAGGTATATTCAAGAGTGTTGTGCAAGAGTCTGTTTCTGCAATCGGGATGTTTGCTAATACACAATATGTGCCTGGATATATAATCGCCGATGAATCTGATATCTTTGAACACCGGCGAGCATCACAGATCTGCCAATCAGTCAGATGTATTGTATAATCAGAAGGGTTGTAAAGTTCGATCCATTCCTGAAAGCCTGAATCGGTAAAAGGCATGATTTCATTGAGGATCAGACATTTTGACGGGAATCTTTTTATGACCGGCATGGTCATTCGGTTGTTTTGCGGATATGTTTCATCTTTTGTCAGACATTGCAAAACAGCTTGATATGCTCCCGGTTCCAATTCGATTTTCAGGTCTATTTGTATAGAATCCTTGGGTCTCAATCGAGTATTTATAGTTATTGAATCTATTCTTTCTTTTTCTGGGAGATAGAGTTCCACTGCGGAAAGGTATACCGGGTCATTGCCGATGTTTTTCACTGAACCGCTAATGGAAAATGTGTCAGAATTTGTTCTCTGCGGAGTAGCTGACCATGTCTCAGGCATAAAAAGAAGATCTGAAAAATTTTCCAGTATACAGTTTTGATGTCCAGGCGTCGAGCCCAAAGGGTGCATAGAACACTGCCAATTTGTATAATCATTTTGTTGCCATCTGGAATTTAATCTCTCAATACTCTTTAAATCGCAAAGAGAAGCAACATACACAGAATCTACGATCATATGTTTATCGCGGATCAGGAATGTACTTTCAGGTATACTTTGACCGGTCATCTCTTTGCAAATTTTTGCTGTTGTCTCCCAGGGGGCAAAATTGACGGAATCTCTTGCAATGACAGTATAGCCCGGAGGCAGGATCATGCCTTTGAGATCATAAACCTGCTTATCCATGAATAGTTTAATGTTTTTGCAGATCAGCGTGTCAATTTCTGTATTCAAGAGTTCGAGCCAGACGAGCTCATTTCCATCTAAAAAGATTTCATTTATAGTGATTGTATGCAGAGAGAGAGCGACATATATAGGCATGGTGAGTGTATAATCAACCTGATTAACGGACAGTATTGACCTTAAAACTTGTTCACCAGCACTTTGGGGAGTAAAGGTGCAACGGATTAGCGTTGAATCCCTGAAAGACAGATTTACATGTAAAAGTGTGTCAATTACAATCTCGGCCAGATCGAGACGAGCGTCCTGATTTCGGTCTATACCTGCCCTGATTTCCACTCGGTGTATTTTATTTAATCCTAAATTTGTAAGGACAAAGCCCAGCGAGTCTCGTACATTCAGTCTCATATTCTTTGCGATCAGATCGATTGTCAATGAATCTTGTGGAGGAGAGATCGAATTTTTGTGTCCCGGCGTTCCATTAAATTTTTTGCTGTTACCCCAGTTTTCAGAATAATTCGGTTCTGAAAGGATGATTTTTTCTTCTGAAAAGCCATTAGGATTGGGGGTTAGGTAAGTATAACTACAGGTAGTTATACTGTCGGGGGAGAGCAACGACACGGTTTCATTTCTACTATTTGCAAAGCCACTTTTGCCAAAAGTGGCCTGATCGATAGTGATCCGCAAACATTTTTTCGGGATCAAATGTTCGTACTGAGTACTGTTATCCTCATAGTCAGGCAGCAAAACCACAGCATATTGTTTTGGTGCCAATAAACAGCCATGGCCAGCATCAATGATAGAACAGGTCTTGTCGCCGTCGGAGAGTTGCCATCCACAAAGATCAATAGGTTTTGGACCCTGGTTCCAGAGTTCGATGAATTCGTTGTGACGTTCGTTCCCTTGTGGATTGAACATGATTTCCGATAAAACGATTTGGCAGAACAAAGGGGCAGGCAAGATCAGAATCCATTGGCAGATGAGCATCGCAAATCGATGGCCCATCTCGGCTCCTAATCTAATTTATCCAATTTTTTGATCAGCGATTTTATGGATCGATTGAGATCGCTTTTTTGCATGGATTTTATATAGTCTTGCACCAGCTCACGAGTCAGCGTGTTAATGTGATACTGGTCATGATTATAAGAGGGTACATCACCGTGTTGATTATATCGTGTTATTACATCGAGTAATGTCATTGAATCCAGACTTTTACGTGGAAGGTAGCGTATGGTATCCTGTTCTGTTTCATACATCAGTTTAGCATCCAAGAGGGTATCGACTACTGAAATCATAATATCATTAGGGGTTTCAAAAATATCACTCATCTCTTTCAATGACGGTGGAGATTTATCACGATCAAAGCAATAGCTCACATAAAGAATGATTTTGATTGCCAGAATTTGATAAAAATCCCGGCTTAGCTTGTCATGAATACGTTCGACAGCCAAAGTAGGTAAATTTTGATTTGTATACGTAATTTTTGCCCCTAAAAGAACGATCGACCAGCCGATGTAGAGCCAAATAAGAAACAGGGGCAAAGTCGCAAATCCGGCATAGACCACTGCTTTGGGTCCTACCTGATAGGAATCCACAATAAAGTCTGCGAAAAACCAGTTGGACAATTGCCAAAAGGTACCTGCCAGCACTGCACCGAAAAATGCAGAACGTATATGCACCCGGGTATTGGGAACAAACATATAAATAAACGAGAATGCCAGCCAACTTGTAATAATGGGTATGGATTTATTGACGAGAAAATCGACGCCGGGAATACGATTGATCATTTGAACAAATGTATTGCTTTGCAGAGAAGCTGTCATTCCGAGAATGATAAACAGAAACAGAGGGCCGAGAATAAAAAGACTCAGATAATCGGCTATTTTGCGATGTAACGAACGTGCTTTTTTGATTCGCCAGATATCATTAAATGCTCGCTCAATATTATTGACAATAGAAAACACAGAAAAGAGAAAAAATAAGAGTCCGACAGCGCCGATGACGCCGACATTGATATTGTCGACAAAGGTCACGATGTTGGGGACAATCATATTCACAGCTTGATCGCCAAGGGGGCTTAGAAAGCCGGCCAGCGTCGGAGCCAGTCTGTTATGATAACCAAATGCTTTTAATAGAGAAAAACTCAGTGCGAGCAATGGAACAATAGAGAGCAGTGTGGCATAGGCAAGCGCAGAAGCTCTGACCGTGAGGCGATCCTGGAAAAATCCTTTAGCCACAAGGTAGAGTAGCTGAAGCTGGAAATAAAGGATAGATCGGGCTCGTGACAATTTTGAAAAATCTGCTCTCCAAATATCTTCGGTCAGAAACTGACGAGCAGAGTGCAAGTATTCGAGCCATTTTTTGATGCGATTTAACATAAAGGCAATCGCAAAAAATTAATAATTATTCGAAATTTCAACTCTTTTTTATAGATACAAAATTTTTGTCAATGAGTCAAATGTTTTTTTTATACAATGATCGTTTGTCTGCGTTTAGAACCTACAGAAACAATTTCAATCGGTGTTTCGGTCAGATCGCTGATACGGTCGAGATAGAGTTTGGCATTTTCCGGTAAATCTTCATACTTTAAAATTTCTTTAGTACTTTTCATCCATCCTGAAAAGGTCTCATATACAGGAACAACTTTTTCCTGTATATCGATTTCCGCCGGATAATTGTGAATCACTTTGCCATCTATTTTGTAACCGGTACAAATTTTTATTTCGGGAATCGTGTCCAGTACGTCTAGTTTGGTGATCACCAAGCTATCCAGTCCATTGATGCGCACTGCATGATTGACCACCACAGCATCAAACCATCCGCATCTACGCGGGCGTCCGGTGGTAGAGCCAAATTCTCCGCCCAGGTCGCGGAAATAATCTCCATATTCTTTGTCGAATTCAGTGGGAAAAGGTCCCATACCCACGCGAGTCGTATATGCCTTGACAATTCCGGTGACTTTGTCGATTTTCGTCGGCCCAATACCCAATCCGGTACATGCGCCCCCGGCTGTAGGATTGGAGGATGTTACAAAGGGATAAGTGCCATGATCCACATCGAGCATGGTTCCCTGAGCACCTTCGACCAGGATTCGTTTATTTTCCCGGATCGCCTCGTTGAGAAAGACGGATCCATCGGTAACGGTTTCATCAATCATATGGTCAAATTCTATATAGTCCTGGATGATTTTTTCAGTGTCCAGTGCAGTTGTTTCATAGATTCGTTCCAGGAGCTTGTTTTTTTCTTTGAGGTGTTTTTGCAGTTTTTCCTTCAAAACATCCCGGTTGAGCAAATCCACAATCCGTATTCCGGTGCGGTTGAATTTATCTACATATGCCGGGCCAATGCCTCTTCCGGTCGTGCCAATTTTATTGTCGCCCTCTGCCTGCTCTTTGCTCGAGTCCAGTGCACGGTGATAAGGCATGATCAGATGCGCACGATGACTAATAAAGAGCCGATTTTTGACATCATAGCCTTTTTCTTTGAGGAGACGAATCTCATCCATCAATACGGCAGGATCGATTACAACCCCATTACCGATGAGGCAAATCGCTTTTTCTCTCAGAATACCGGATGGAATTTGATGCAAAATGATTTCATCCTCATCGATGACAACAGTATGACCGGCATTGGGGCCACCCTGATACCGGGCGACAATGTCGATATTCTCACTTAAAAGATCGACAATTTTACCCTTACCTTCATCGCCCCATTGGGCACCGACTATAACTTGAACGGGCATAATAGACTCCCTACATGGAAAAACTCCGAAACCGTCATAGAGCACGGACATCCGGAGTTTTGATTTGCAAGATTGGGCTATTCTTAAACAAAACTTTTTACGGCTGATTCCACACTTTCGTGGATTTCAAACACTTGACCGAGTTTTGTGATCGTAAAAAGGTGCTTTATTTTATCTGTCACAGAGGCGAGTTTTAATTGCCCCTGATGATTTTTTGCTGTTGTCAGTGCATTTATCAAGATTCCCAGTCCCGAGCTATTTATAACATCCACACCGCTCAGATCTACTATAAACTTTTTGCGGCCTTTTTCAAGGAACTCGTGCAAGAGATCGACCAAGTGTGCAGCATCGGGTCCCCCCATCATTTTTCCTGACAGGTTCATAATGATGATATCATTGTCTGTACGGTGTTGTAACTCCACGATAATTGCTCTCCTTGCAGACTATCTAGAGGATCTTGAGCTTTTGCGAATCTTTTTTTGATCTGTGCGTAATTGCCATTCCAGAACGAGCGGACTGGCAACATAAAGAGACGAATAGGTTCCGATTACGATACCGATTATCAAGGCAAAACTAAAATCGTGAATAACCTCTCCGCCTATAAAATAAAGGACAAGTACCACGAGCAGCGTGGTCAAAGAGGTAATCACCGTCCTGCTCAGGGTCTGGTTCAAGCTGTAATTGAAAATATTTTCCGGAGATTCTCGTCTCATCACTTTGAGGTTTTCCCGGATACGGTCAAAGACCACGATCGTATCGTTGAGAGAATAACCCACAATTGTCAGGAATGCTGCGACCACAGCCAGTGATACCTCGAGATTAAGAATGCTGAATACGCCAAGGGTAATCAACACATCATGGAAAAGAGCCACCACGGCGCCAACTGCAAATTTGAACTCAAAGCGCCAGCTGATATAGATAAGGATGCCCAAGAGTGCGAACAGAATGGCCATCATTGCAGCCTGGCGAAGCTCGCCTCCGATTTTGGGACCGATTTCCATAACCGCACGGATATCATACGGGTTATCGCTGATATCTTTGGTCAATTCATCCTCTAATACCGTGGCGATATCAGAGCCTTCTTGCATTTGCTCGACACGGATGATGAACTGATTTTCGCTGTCTGTTCCGATTTGTTTGATTTCAGCATTGCCAAACCCGATATCCGAGATCGAGTTACGTATTTGGCCTGCATCGATGGGTTTTTCAAACGAAATCTGTAACGACGTCCCACCGGTAAAATCGATACTATATTCAATGCCGCGGTGAAACAGCAACGAGACCAATCCGATCAGAATCAGAAGGGCAGAGAATACATAAGCATACCTGCGTTGTCCGGTAAAATTGATGTTTGTTTCTCGAAAGAATTGCATTTTCGTTGGTTCTCCCAATCCGTTTCAGCTTAAATACTCAATTTTTTTAAGGCGTATCGCGTGGTAATAATGTCGAATACCAGACGTGTTACCACAATTGCGGTAAACATGGACACCAGAATGCCAATAGAGAGGGTAAGGGCAAATCCACGAATGGGGCCCGTACCAAAACTATAAAGAACAATAGCGGTAATCAAGGTCGTGACATTGGCGTCGAGAATCGTGGTGAAAGCGCGATTATATCCATTATCGATGGCACCTCTTATGGTCTTGCCTGATTTGAGTTCTTCTCTGATGCGTTCAAAAATCAGTACGTTGGCATCCACAGCCATACCCACTGTAAGAATGATCCCCGCGATACCCGGCAATGTCAGCGTGGCGTGAAAAGATGCCATGACCGCGAGTACAAAAATAATATTCAACAAAAGTGCGAGATCTGCGACAAATCCGGATGCCCGGTAATAGATCACCATAAAAATAATGACCAGTGATAAACCAATGATCGCAGAGGTCGTCCCCTTGGTGATCGAGTCTTGACCTAAAGAGGGGCCTACGGTATTTTCTGTGATGATATGGACCGGAGCCGGTAGTGCACCTGCCCGCAACACCAGTGCCAGATCCTGTGCTTCTTCCATGGAGCCCAAGCCGTCGATACGGGCGCTGCCTCCCGGAATTTTTTCGCGAATATTGGGAGCGGATTTGACTTTGCCGTCGAGCACGATAGCCAGCCGCTTGCCTACGTTCATGCCTGTAGCTCGGGCAAAGATCTTGGTGCCTTCGCTGTTCAGTTCCATATTCACTTCAGCACCACCAGCGCCGAAATTTTGATCACCACTGGCGATTTGCACATTGGCATTTTTTAGCATGTTGCCCGTCAACTCTGGCTCTTTTTTAACCAAATAAAGAGTCAAATATTCCTGGTCGCCATAGGTATAAGCATCACGGCTCCACAAGAATTCAGCATCAGACGGAACGACTTTTTGAACATCCGGATTTTGCAGCCAGCGTTGTACGGTTCGCACATTGGGCTGCGGCACGCTGATGGCATCGGCATACCGCCCGCCAGTGGCGCGGAGTAATGAGGTAAACGGATGTTCATCAAACGTGTTTTGATCCACCAATATCGAAGTGTCTGCTGCTGTGTCTTCATCCTCGGATCGTTCGCCAAATAATTCTTCTACGCTGACTTGCTGGTCTTTTGCCTCTTCTCCGAAAGCCACTTCTGTGGTGTCTGTTTGTGTGGTATCAGCTATGTCAGCAAGGGCATCTTTACCTGCTTGTCCACGCAATTTGGCGCGAACCACACGGTCTATATCATTCAAGACCGACCAGATAATTTCAGAGTCTCTCAGGAGCTTAAACTCGAGCAGGGCTGTCGTACCAATAATATCTTTGGCTCTTTGAATATTGGTGATACCTGCCAGCTCGATGACAATTCTTCGATTTCCTTGTTTGGTAATCGAGGGTTCGGATACACCGAATTCATCTACTCTGTTGCGAAGGACTTCGACGGTCCGGTCGATGGCGTCATCCGCTTCTTTTCGCAGCTCATCGAGGATTTCACTGTCCTCCTGACCTTTACGGCCATAATAGCGGTTAAGGGCAACATTACGTGCCTCGAAATTTTGCTGAAAAACCTGAAAAAATTCTTCTCCTGATTCTAATGCTTCCTTTTGAGTCGCGTTTATAATATCTTGTAGACGATCGTTTTTATTTTTTGCCAGTTCATTGGTGAGCTGAGGAAGATCGACTTCATAAACCAAATAAGTGCCCCCCTGCAGATCCAGACCGCGCCGGATAGCATTGTCTTCGATACCTTCGATCTTGCTGTTCAACTGCAAGAGTTTACGTCCCAGTTCCAGGGCTGTGGCTTGATTCTCTTCCCCCGTATTTCGCCGAATGACCGTTTCCAGATCGCCCTGCGTTACATGCCCCAGGATTTCACCCTGGCCCAAGCCGGTTATCTCTGACAAAGAAGATACCAGCGTTTGCTCCTGATTTTGCAAATTCCCCAGTTGAAACGTGGGATAAAGTGAATACACTGCAAATATAACAAGAGCAACGATAAAAATAAGTTTAATTAATTGATTGCGTTGCATATAGCGATTACCTCCAAAGGAACGTATAATTGGCAATATCCGGCTAAATTAAAGAAAATTAGTGTAAAAGTCAATCAAAAAAGCCAGAGGCCTAAGCCATGGATAATCCCAAGTTAGACTTTGGGGATCAGCTGACGAACCGTATCTATGATGGTACCGTCCCGCCATTCGATAAGTGCTACAATTTGGTTCGAAAAATTCGGTTCTTCCGGTTTACCGGTCAAGGCGAGAGCGATATCATGAAGCTCTTGCATGGTTTTCAACGGCAAACCACTATGCTTGAGCCTGTCCATCAGATCCTGACGACGAGGATTGATAGCGATTCCATGCTCTGTGATCAGGACATCGATGGACTCTCCGGGAGCAGTAACAGTGGTCACCCGATCCACAACGATCGGTACGCGATTGCGAATCAACGGCGCAGTAATAATTGTGACCTCGGCATCCGTTGCATCGCTAAATCCGCCAATGCCATGCAAAAGCCAGCCATCGGAATGGGTATTGACATTGACATGAAAATCGAGATCGATCTCTGTCGCTCCCAGTACCGAGACCTTGACTTTGGACGCAAAGCAGCCCTTGGTGTGATAATTATAAGAGACAAACGGATTGGTCTCGATGTGATGTGCATTTTCTCTTAAAGAGCGGACACCTTCCAGATCAAAGCTCTGGCCGTCCAGGATAAATTTTGTCAATTCATTTTCCAGCATCTCTACCATATAGCGCGTGGATCCGCCTCTGACAAAATCGGCCACGACGTTATGCTTTTGCATGCGTTCACTCATAACCTGTACGAATGCCAGGGATACGCCGCCGGCACCTGCCTGAAAGCTGAATTCCGGCTCAAACATGATACCGCTTTTCTCCACCAGTTGTGCTGCGTATTCCGCGATCAATAATCGTGTCGGACTCTTGGTGATCCTCGTGGTTCCTGAGATGATCTGACCAGAATCTCCCAAGGAATCTACTGTGACGATATAATCGACATACCCTCCTTCGATACTCCAGGGAAAGCACGGAAACCGAACGAGATTATCCGTAACCACCACCACCTTGTCTGCATATAAACTATCCGCAAGAGCAAAACCCAACGGACCGCAAGCTGAAGGTCCTTCCAGGCCGTTAGCATTGCCATGTGCATCGGCACAGGGAGCAGCGATGAACGCCACATCGATGTGGAGGTCACCATCCTGAATTGCACGGTAGCGCCCGCCATGCGAACGCAAAATTGCGGTTTTTTGCATTTTTCCCAAAGAGCAAGCGCGACCTACGGGACCGTTCATAGAGCCTTCGATATGAGAGACAGTGCCGTTTTCGATGAGCTCCACCAGAGTTTCGTGCACCGGAAACAGGGCCGATGGAGCCAGAACCAGGTTTTTCAATCCCCGATCCGCCAGCTTTTTCATCACCAAGTTGATTAGTCCATCGCCATTGCGCAAATGGTGATGGAAAGATAGTGTCATACCATTTTTTATTTCACAAGCATCGATGGCTTTGTCCAGGGAATCCAGTAATTTGTTTTTATAATTGCAGGCAGCCGGAATAGCCGGACGATATAGTTTTCCGCCGCTCGTATCGAAATAGAGTCCGGAAAACGGTTTCAGCGTGCGGCCATCCATCTCTGTGGGAACCGGTCGGCCAATGGCATTGATGATAGTTTTCATATTAATTCTCCGAGAGTCTCATAGCCTTGGCCAATTCTAGGGTACGTTCGGCCCGAGCAACGACGGGCGCGTCGATCATTTTACTTCCCAGTGTGGCCACACCGGAGGATCGTTCTTTGGCCTGCTCCAGAGCCTGTATAACCGCTTTTGCGTATTCTATTTCTTCTGGTCCGGGAGCGAATGTCTGGTGTACCGGCCTGATTTGCGAAGGATGAATCAATCCCCTGCCATCAAAGCCAAGGCGGATAGAGTCCCGGGTCGATTCCTTCAGTCCGTCTTTATTTTCAATATCGGAATAGACTGTATCCAGAGCCTGAATGCCGGCGGCCCGGGCGGCCATAACGATCATACTGCGGGCCACAAAACTTTCTTTGCCCTCCTGTGTGCGCTGCGTACCGAGACTGGCGGTAAAATCTTCGGCTCCAAAACAGAG
>CAYNUX010000108.1:0-10656 GCA_964400115.1 uncultured Cytophagia bacterium | reverse complement strand
GGAAATCGCGCGTATACTAAAGTCCGGCGGACGGGCTGCCTTTTGTGAACCTATGGCACATAATCCTCTGGTCAATGCTTATCGTTTTGTCAAACATCACTATGTCGAGAAATATCTGGGTACGGATCATCCCTTCAGGCTCGAGGAAAAAGCCACATTTGAAAAATATTTTTCTCATGTTGAATTTGAAAAAGGCGTGTTTTTTAGGGAAAAGAACAAGATACTTTTTTATCTCAATGACGTTTTATTGCGTGTTCCTTTTTTAACACGTTATGCAAGCTATATGACTATTCTAGTGGAAAAAGAGAGCGCGATCAAGCACTAAATCTCCATCGACAGGCTGACAGGACAGGATCGATAGATCAGATCGTATATAAAAAAATCGTATTCCGAATCGAGGTAGATATGAGAAATATTGCTCTTTGTCTGACTGGTATCCTGATGCTCTCTTGCAATCAGCTGGACCCGGATCTCAGGGCCAGGGTCCGGCACTGGCAAAACCCTGTATTGAAAAACAAACCTTATAACGCCCTGCTACGCATCGATCTCACCATTCCACCCGGTAGTGAACCAAAAGGATTACAATCCATCGAACTCTCTTTGGATGGAACCGATGATCTTGCGGATTTGCAAGCCCTGCAATTATGGTACCTGGGGCAAGATTCCACATTGACGGATTTTTCCACTGCTCTGCCACTGGATGAAAGGACGAACCCGGGGAAAACGGCAACCCTTTCTGTCGAAAAATCCCTGTCATCCGGGAATCATCATTTTTTTCTTACAGGGACTCTTGTTGACGAGGCCGATTTGCATCACGGAATTCGTGCCAGTTGTTTGCGCATGGTGCTCGAAAATGACTCTGTTGTCCTTCCCAGGGGATCCTCTCCAATCCGTCAGCGTATCGGCGTCGCAGTGCGCCGGCATATGGATGATAATGTGCATACCTATCGCATTCCCGGATTGGCCACGACCAACAAAGGGTCATTGCTGGCCACTTATGATGTGAGACGACACAGCTCTCGTGATCTGCAGGGTGATATCGATATCGGTCTTTCACGCAGCACAGACAAGGGCAATACCTGGGAACGCATGCGCATCATCCTCGATCAGGACGAGTGGGGCGGACTGCCGGAAAAATTCAATGGCGTCAGCGATGCCTGTATTCTCATCGATGACAATTCAGACAAGATTTTCGTTGCCGGCCTGTGGATGCATGGCGTACTGGATACGGCAGGCCATTGGATCGAAGGGTTGACTCAAGAGAGCGAGGCCTGGCAACATCAATGGAGACGCCGCGGCTCACAACCCGGATTGGATGTCAAACAAACTTCGCAATTCATCATGACCCTGTCTGTCGATGATGGTTTGAACTGGGATGAACCGGTCAACCTCACATCGATGTGTAAGCGTCAGGAATGGTGGCTCTGGGCGCCTGCTCCCGGTCATGGCATTACCATGGACGACGGCACCCTGGTCTTGCCCACACAGGGACGTGACAGCCTGGGCACGCCCTTTTCCAATATCACCACTAGCCGCGACAGGGGAGAGACCTGGGCCACCAGCAATCCCGCTTTTTCCGGGACCACAGAGAATATGGTCGTACAGCTTTCCGATGGTCGACTGATGATCAACTGCCGGGCCAATGCTAATCGCAATAATCTGTCTGACAATAATGGTCGGGCTATTGCGACGACCGACGATATGGGACAAACCTGGAAAGAACACCCCACATCGTTCAGTGCACTCATCGAACCTACCTGCATGGGGTCTTTGCATAAACATATCTATCATGAAAATGGCGTGGAAAAACAGATTCTCTTGTTTTCAAACCCCAACTCCAGGAGCGGCCGCCACCATACCACGATCAAGGTTAGCTTTGACGACGGCATGACCTGGCCCCGGGATTATTGGCTGTTACTGGATGAAGGCAAAAATCGCGGCTACTCCTGTCTGACATCCATCGACGAACAGACCATCGGCATCCTTTACGAAGGGAGCCGGGCGGATATGACCTTTGAGAGTATTCCGTTGCCAGAGTTGATGGGAAAGGATAAAACCAGTCGGCGGAAATAGAGAGCGTGAGGCAGGGGGCAGAGAGCATAGAGCAGGGGACAAAGGGCAATGAGGAGATATTTGATGTTGGATTTTAGATGCCCTGTGTCGTTCGAATGAAGAATTTTGAATGAATACTATTCTTGCCTCAATTTGAGTGTGTCGATGAAAAAATTATATCCTTTATTGAGTTTACTGATTTTGGTTCACATCGGCTGGTCAGAGGATTATGCCTGGTTGCAGGAGGGACACCCGCGCGAGACGATCACCTCGCGGATTCCTGTGCCTGAGGGGTATGAACGGGTCGGGGTTAAAGAGGGTTCTTTCCTGGAGTGGTTGAGGTTTTTGCCGCTCAAACCCAAAGAGAGTCCTGTTTATCTCTATGACGGATGCAAAAAGCACAACCAGGGGGCACATTACGCGGTAGTGGATATCGATGTGGGTCACCAAAATATCCAGCAATGTGCTGATGCCGTGATCCGGTTGCGTGCCGAGTATCTGTGGGAGCGGCAGCGCTATGATGAAATTCATTTCAATTTTACCAGCGGCGACATTTCCTCTTATCTAGACTGGCGACAGGGTATCCGTCCCCGGGTACAGGGCAACCGGGTCAGCTGGATTCAGACAGTGCCGCCGGATTCCGGTTATGAGACTTTTCGTGACTATGTCAACACCACCTGTATTTATGCCGGTAGCTATTCATTGGCTCAGGAATTGATCACCGTCAGCCATCCTTATGACCTTCAAATCGGCGATATCTTTATCCGGGGTGGCTTTCCGGGTCATGCGGTTCTGGTCGTCGATATGGCGGAGCAGCCCGAAACAGGGCGTTTTGCCTTTTTACTCCTGCAGAGCTACATGCCGGCCCAGGATATGCATATTTTGAAAAATCCGGGTAATGATTTTTCGGATTCGCCGTGGTACCTGCTGGATCTGTCCGATAAGAGGATCAATACTCCAGAGTGGACATTCCAGTGGGACGAGCTGGCGCGGTTTTCTGGCGAATGATCCGGGACCGCGAATAAGGTCCACCAAGAACACGAATGAAAAGGATGAACAAAATGACAGTTTCGAGACGTGACATTCCGAGCCACAGCTCTATCATCTGGAGAACGACCTCGGCGAGCGTCATAATGTGGCTAAAGAATTTCCGGACAAAACTGAAGAATTGATGGCTCTATTGGAAACGATCAAATCAGCCGAACAGATCCGGTCCTGACCTCGGAAAGATGGCAACGCATACCCCCGGCAATGTCTATGACAAATCCGGGGGTATAGATTAACCATAGAGGGTGAAATTGGGGTTGTGTTTCTGTTGTTTTTTCTTCCTCTGTGTCCATTCGTGCTTTGTGGACCCTATTGGCAGTTTCTATAATCCTGATTCCTGATCAAACACCCCTTCAAAAAGAGCGGTGGACAAATAGCGTTCGCCACTGTCCGGTAGAACCACCACAATGGTTTTGCCTGCATTCTCGGGTTGCTGACCCAGGCGCACTGCAACCGCTGCAGCAGCGCCGCAGGAAATGCCGGTGAGGATGCCCTCTTCCTGAGCCAGCCGGCGAGAAAACTCTATGGCCTTTTCGCTGGATACCGTGGCAACGGTATCGACCAGTTCCAGATCCAGGTTTTTGGGGATGAAACCGGCTCCAATACCCTGGATCTTGTGTGGTCCGGGTTGCAGATCTTGTTTTGCCATGGTTTGCGAGATGACGGGACTCTCTTCCGGTTCTACAGCCACAGATTCTATGGCCTTTCCTCGCGTCTCTTTGATATAGCGTGAAACACCGGTAATCGTTCCCCCGGTACCGACACCTGCGACAAATATATCCAGTTCGCCGTTTGTATCCTCCCAGATTTCCGGGCCCGTTGTCTCTTGATGAATTTTTGGATTGGCAGCATTGTTGAATTGCTGCAACAGGATTCTGTTTTCAGGATCCTCTTTGACGATTTCTTCTGCTCTGGATACAGCCCCGCCCATGCCTTTGCTGCCTTCGGTGAGGACGACTCTGGCGCCAAATATTTTCAATAACTTGCGTCGTTCTATACTCATGGTTTCCGGCATGGTGAGAATGAGTTTATAACCACGTGCTGCAGCTACAAAAGCCAGGGCAATGCCTGTATTGCCGCTGGTGGCTTCGACAATGGTCTGTCCCGGTTTTAACAGATTTTTTGCCTCTGCATCCCAGACCATGGATGCTCCTATACGGCATTTGACAGAAAAAGCCGGGTTGCGTCCTTCAATTTTAGCGAGAATAGTTGCCTTGCCACCGTCTGTGATGCGATTCAATTTCACCAAAGGAGTTTTGCCGATGGAAAAACTGTTGTCTTTATAAATTCCCATATTATTTCTCCACTTGGATTACAAAGAGTTGAGTGCTTGTTCCAGGTCGGCGATAATGTCATCGATATTTTCAATGCCCACAGATAACCGGACCAATTCCGGTGCCAACCCGGCGTCTTTTTGTTGCTGTTCTGACAATTGCGAATGCGTGGTACTGGCCGGATGAATGGCCAGACTCTTGGCATCACCGACATTGGCGAGATGTGAAAACAATTGCAGATTGTTGATGAATTTTTCACCTGCTTGTGCTCCGCCTTTGGTGCCAAACACCACCATTGCGCCGAACCCTTTTTTGAGATATTTTTTGGCAGTCTCATAAGATGGATCGGCTGTGAGTCCGGGATATCGTACCCATGACACCTTGGGATGGCGTGAAAGGTATTCTGCAACTGCGATGGCATTCTGTGAATGTCGCTGCATGCGCAACGGCAGGGTTTCAATACCCTGTAAGAACATCCAGGCATTGTCTGGTGAGATACAGGCTCCCAGATTTCGTAAAGGAACCAATCTCATTCTGAGAATAAACGCAAGAGGATTCAGTTCACCCAGATCATGGGCATACCGTATATCATGATAGCTGGGATCGGGCTCATTAAAGAGCTGAAATTTGGAATCGGTCCAGTCAAAATTCCCGGCATCCACTACAATGCCGCCGATACCAGCCCCGTGCCCGCCCATCCATTTCGTGAGAGAGTGAATGACAATGTTGGCACCGTATTCGATCGGGCGCAATAAATAGGGGGTGGTAAAGGTTGCGTCCACCACGAGTGGTAGATGGTGTTTCTGGGCTACTTTGGCTATGCCTTCGATGTCTGCGACATCCAGGACCGGGTTCCCAATGGTCTCGATAAAAATCAATTTGGTTTTTTCGGTCACTGCCCGGTCGATTTCGTCGGCCGATGGATTGACAAAATGAGTTTTGATATTAAATTGCGGATGAATGACATCGAACATTGTATAGGTACCACCGTAAAGATTCTTTGCACTGACGATCTCATCCCCTGCCTGGCAGATATTGATGATGGAATAATGGATTCCCGAGGTGCCCGATGCCAGCGCCAATGCCGCGGCTCCGCCTTCTAATGCTGCTACCCGCTTTTCGAGAATATCGTGTGTGGGATTCATTAAGCGAGTGTAGATATTTCCGAGTTCTTTCAAGGCGAACAAGTCTGCTGCGTGCTGCGTATCCTTGAAAACATATGAGCTGGTGCGATACACGGGAATGCCTCTGGAATGAGTTGTGGGATCAGGTTCCTGCCCGGCATGCAAGGCAAGAGTTTCCAGTTTTAAATTTTGATCGCTCATAGGATTCGGTCCTTTCTTTTTAAATAATGTAATTAAATTCAGAATTTTCCGTACGCAACTCTTCGATGCGACACATGATGTCGGCAAACGTCACACCAGCCAGAATCGTGGATATCGACTGATTTACGTTTGCCCAAATCTCCTGCAAGGCTTGTTCTTCGAATGAGGGATCGGATGTCTCGGCTTTGATCTCCAGGGGGCCGGCTATACTTTGTAAAACCTCGCCAACGGTTAATTCTGCCGGATTACGAGACAAGAAAAATCCCCCACCGATTCCGCGTTTGCTATTCACAAAACCTGCCTTTTTTAATTGCAACATAATCTGCTCAAGAAAAGTCTCTGGAATTTTCTGGCGTAAAGAGATCTCTGACAGAGGGGTTACGGCTTTGTTTTGCCGTTGAAAAGTCAGATCCAGTATGGCGCGTAAAGCATAATCGGTTTTTTTGTTAATATGCATGGAATTCTCAAAAGATGATTAATATGATCATATTTATCATAATATAGTTTTATCAACAACATTGACAAGAAAATTATTCAATTTGACTGCCCTTTTCAAGATTTTGAAATGCTGTCATGTGGTCAAGCTTTTGTGATACATTGCATATACATCAGTGGGTCGAATGCTCATGAAGAGAATGTGATGGTGGATAATGGGACCTGCCGTTAATACGTCGTGAGGAAAAGAAGGCACTGCAAATAATCGGGAATCGCAGGGTGTACGCGTCAGAATCTGGCTGAGATTAAAAAAATAATCGCAGCCAGATTCCTCATAGATCATGACCAAGTGGTTTTATTCTACTGCAATTTTAGCCACTATTTTATGAATCTCTCCGTTACCGACAAGCGGAGCATGTGCATCTGACGGAAAAAGGATCGTAAATGATCCAGGTGGAAGGCTGTTCCAGGCATCCGGGGTATCATTAAAAAACATGATGTCCTTTTCCGGGTCATAAGGTGTCTTTATCGAGGTGCATGTTTCTGTCGGTTTCCAGCCCATGGTTTCATTGCCAGAGATCACATATTGAATGTCGATATATTTTTTATGTGCTTCCAGAAATGCTTCTTTTTTGTTGCGTGCCTGATCTTTGGCAACCATACAAAAGATCCTGTCTCCATCCAGCTCGTAACGACCCGTGTCCAGTTCAACCAAATCCGGTCGTTGCAAAAATTCAAACACTTGTGCAAATCCGGGATGCCTGTCAAGATACTGTTGACTGTTTGAGAGGGGTTCTATGATCATTTGTTCTCCCTGAGCATCATTGCTCTGTTTGTCGTTTGATGACCTGCACATCGTGAATAGCATTGCAATGCCGAAAAGACAGTGAATAAATAGGGCTTTTCCGGGTTTCATCTACTCCTCCTTTACTTAAAACGTGTCGCCCAATGTACAAACCCCAGCATTCGTATGCAACGAAAAGCTATAGCTGCGAGTTTTTTGATTGACAAACAGGATGATTCTCTATTTCTAGTGTGTTGTTTCTTTTATAAAGATTACAATATAGATTGAGGAGCATACCCGTGGAAAACATTTATCTGGATTTCGATGCAATTTTGGCTTTTGCCCCCCGCCTGATATTCGCGCTTGCAATGATCGTTGTCATGTGGCTGATCGGTAAAGCGATCGGGGCCGCATTACAGCGTCATGCACGAATGCCACCGCATTCTCGATGAACATGGCTATACGTTCAATGCCGAGGTTTCCACGGCCGTTACCCTTTCTCCGGTTGATGTTACTCTCAAAAGGGACTCGAACAAATAAAATTGATCTCTAACTGCCATCCCACATGAGATATCCTTACCAAATGTAACATCGCTGAAATAGAATAGCATATACAACAGTTAAAGTTTTTAGTCCACAGCATTATTAGCCAGGCATCGCTCCCGGCCGACCAATAAAACGACCATTCCGGCAGAAACAGCTCGCCATTTCTCTTATCCAATGTTTGATAATACCGGGAACCACTTGAAAGGGCTCGACATGTTTACCATCATGGGTGCGAAAAGTCATATTGGCTTTTCGTTGACCCAGAAGATCCTGTCTGCCGGTAAACCGGTGAGAATTTTACTGCGTAATCATTCCAACGTCAAATCCCTCATTCAAAAGGGAGCAGAATTAAGAGCCGGAAATTTCATGGATCAGGACTATATGCGAAACGCATTTGCAGATACAAGAATCGTTTTCGTGATGATCCCTATAACTTTTTTTTTGCCTGAATTTTCGCAATATCAAAAAAAGCAGGTCGATATCATTACCAACTCTATTGCTGCAAATTCTGTCAAATTTGTGGTTTCTCTGAGTAGTCTGGGTGTACAATTGAATCAACACGATGGAGCGATATCGGGATTTCATTATTTGGAACAGCAACTCAATGCCATGCCAGATATTCATGTCCTCCATCTCAGGCCCGGTTATTTTATGGAAAATTTTTATGCCCAGGTCCCGATTATCCGACAATATGGAATCATGGTAGCACCCTTTCGGGGTGACCGGCCTTTTAACATGATTGCCAGTATGGACGTGGCAAACTATGCAGCGAGACGAATGCTGATTCTCGATTTTAGGGATAAGCACTATCAATATCTGTTGGGTCCAAAAGATCGGACCATGAATGAGGTGGTACACATCATCGGCCATGCCATTGGTGAACCAGATCTCAGTTTTCACCAGCTCCCAGAGGAAACATTTGTAAAAGCTATTGTATGTGCCCTCATATCCAGGGAGAAAGCCTTGAAAATGGATTATTATTTCAAATTGATCAATCCATACACACTGATGCAGGGAGTTGTTCGTACTCGGGGCAATACTATGCCCACTTTTTTCGAACAATTCGCCCTTAAATTCGCCCAGGTATTTTTTCATTCAAAACGATAATCAAGTATATCCATGATTTACAGTACCAGGTAACCGATCAGACTGACAAAGTCATGGAATTGCAAACTTTTTGGAAAAAAGTGGGGTATCGTGCTCTTGAGATTTTCGCACTTTTTGTTTTTGCAAAGTACTTAAAAGCTAGGTTTGAAAAAGAGGTCAGATCGCCGATGACCTGACCTCATCCTATTCTATTCTATTCTATTTTATTTTCGTCCCTCCAAACTGGTCAGATCCACACAAGAATGGTCAAAAAGCCAATCTTTTCGTTCGCTCACATATTTTTTCCGGTATCATGTGTTTAAGGTATTGTTTTTTGAGGTATTTCACATCATATTCTGGCACTATTTTTGAACACCATTTTTGAACAACAGGAGAATTTTCATGAAATGGATTTTCATTTTATCTTGTCTGCTTTTCAGCAGCCTATATGCCCAGCTAGAGAATTATACCTTTGAATTATCCCAATCGACCTCACAGCTATCAGTTTGGACCACAGAGCCCAGTGAGCGTGTGTTCAAGGGCGCTCCGGTTCCCATAACCACAGGTTCAACCGTTCATGTTTATGCCGCAAAGAACGAATTCGAGCCTTTTCAAATTGTCGTATTGCCCTCTATAAATACCAGTATAAATGTGGATATTGCGAATTTTGGGAACGGTATCACGACTGAGCTTTATCAAGTGAAATATGTGACAATCACCCAGCCCTCGGATGGCTTGGGACAAACAGGAAGTTATCCTGATCCCCTCTGGCCATTGGAAAACAATACAGCGGTTGATGTGACGGCAAATCAAAATACGGCTTTTTGGTTCAGTGTCTTTGTACCTGCTTCTGCTCCTGCCGGTGATTATTTGAGTTCCGTGACCATCGGAGGGATCTCTATCCCTGTTCAGTTACATGTTTTCGATTTTACATTGCCAGACGCGCCCGGTGTATATTCGCAAATGAATTTCAGTCATAATGCAGTGTTGGATAAATATAGTGTACCCGGCACCGGCGCGGAATACTGGATGTATGTCGACAAGATGAAACAGTATTTTATCGACCATCGCCTCACCCCAAAGTCTCCACTCTGGTCGGGGGGGCTGATGAGCAGCGGCGGCGGCCCCTATATCGATTATGATTGTTCTTTAGAGACATTATCCGATCCTCATGGAATCTGGGGTTTCGAGGATCCGGCTGATTTTTATCTGGATGGCAGTCATCTTCGTCAGAGTACGGGCTTTCCCAGCTTTATGGCCGGTCAGCTCTTTACAAGCAATGATGCTTCTCAGGATGGTCGGCCCTCATCGTTTTGCGGCATCAGCAAAAGTGCCAGCGACTGGATGAGTAATCCAACTTCTGCCTATAACACCAAATGGTTTGCCTATATCAGCGAGGTTGAAAGGTATCTCGGTACGACCGGGTATTTAGACAAGGCTTATTTTTATGTTGCAAATGAACCCCAGGACCAGCTGGATTATGATGCGGTGGCCTGGTATTCACAATATCTTTCACAGGCAGCACCGGATATCAAACTCTTGGTCTCTGAACCTCCGAAAGCCGAGATTTATAATCACCCAACCTACACAGATGCCAAAATCGATATCTGGTTGCCTGTGCTCAACCAATACGATCCTGTCGAGTCGTTCGCCAGGGCCCGCTCACCTTATCTGGAAGAGACCTGGATCTATTTTCTGCATGGTACACGACCGCCTTATTTCAATCCCATTACCCTGGATCACCCGGGTATAGAAAGCAAATTTACCGGATGGTTTCTGTGGAAATACCGTATACGCGGTATTGCCTATTATTCGATGAATAACTGGAGCCAGAATCCCTGGACCGATCCATTAAACAGCGGACATAACGGGGATTTGTTTATGCTATACCCTCCGGCAGAAGATAATAATCCTATAACCTATGGCTCAAACAATCACCGGTTTGTGCCGTCTATCCGATTCGAACTGATGCGGGACAGTATGGAGGATTATGAATATCTGAAAATCTTGGCAGGGGGACAGCCCCAGGTCGATATCAGCAATGATGCAGATCCTCAGGCGGATAAGATTATTTCGAGTACGACCAGTTATACGCGTGACAGCAATT
>CAYNUX010000107.1:0-10659 GCA_964400115.1 uncultured Cytophagia bacterium | reverse complement strand
ATGAAAGAGTTGGCAAACAGTCATGAGGTGACGCTTTTGGCTCTCGGTCAAAAAGAAATTTCACCCGAAATAATCACTGATCTCGCTGTTCTGGCAAAAAGAGTATTGATTATTCCAACAGATACTCTTTTTAAAGCAGATAAAAAAGTGTCGAAATGGACCAAAGCGGCACTTCATCGCAAGGCGTGTTTGAAAATGAAAATTGCAGTGGATGATTTGTTGCGATCAGACGACTTGGATGCGATTGTCTTTCATGGCAAAACCGTATATCCGGCCATCGAACATGTCAATGATTTGCCCATTGTGGCTGATTTTTGCGATGCCTCAAGTCTGAGAATATCCAGCGAGTTGAGGCGTGCATCGCTTAAACGTTTGCCATTTTTGCTGTGGCGCTATCAAAAGATGAAAAGAATTGAAAAGCGACTCTTGCGACAAACTCCATATCAGGCTTTTATTTCATCACGGGATCGTCAGGCTATTGCGGGTGATGATACATCTTTTGCTGTCATACCCAACGGCGTTGATCTCGAATTTTGGCATCCCCATAGGCAGACCCTTCAAGATGATGAAAAGAGCTTGATCTTTACAGGGGTTATGAGTTTTAAACCGAATCATGATGCTGCTCTTTATCTTTTAAAGCACATTGCTCCTGCTATAAACACCTACAAGGATGTCAATGTCTTGATCGTGGGTAAGGATCCACAAAAGCAGATCACTGATCTGGGTCAAATACATGCGAATATCACTGTAACCGGGTATGTGCCTGATGTACGAACGTTTTTAGAGACGGCGAGTGTGTTTGTGGCGCCCATTCACGCTGCTTCCGGCATGCAGAATAAAATTCTCGAAGCTATGGCCATGCAGGTTCCTGTGGTAACCAGCCCTAATGTTGCCGCTGGCATTGCTATAGACGGACACGAACTGCCCGTTCTGGTCGCTAAAACAAAAGAAGAATATGTCAAACATGTTGAAACATTATTGTCCGACGTCAGATTGCGTGAAAGAATGGGGATTGCCGGTCTGCGCTATGTTCGGACACATTTTAACTGGAAAAAAAGCGCAAATCTTCTTGAGCAGCTTGTTATAAATGCCAAAAAGGATCCGCGCTGGCAAAAAAGAAAACTTTACCGGGAAAAGACATGGTCCAGGAAATTGGACTCGCTCATATTGAGCGAGAAATAAAATTTAGCACCGTTCGCCTGTATACACTATTTGAACATCTGGATAAAAATGGCATAGAGTTCATTGTCTTGCGAGATGCCGGAGGTGACAGCAAATATGCGCGCATGCAAGAAGTCGATTTACTCGTTCGGTCTACCCAAAAGTCTATCCTCGATCATCTTTTGACTGAGCTGGGGTTTATCCGTTATCCGGCCTGGGGACATGAACCGCATCATTTTTATTTCTATTTTGATCCCGTTCAAATGAAATGGATCAAAATAGATGCGGTAGACGAAATCCGGTATGGCAGACCTTTTAAGGATGTTTTAATTCCGGTGTCATCTTATTTGCTGGCTGACCGAATCAAAGAAAACGGACTATTCAAGCCACAAATGGTGGACGAATTTCTGACTCTGGTTTTGCATAGCTGTCTGGATAAACCCGTGATTGCCCATAAACACAAAGCTCGTCTTTTGTCACTTTTACGACATATCGGCAGCGATGATGCACAACGTCGTCTTTTAGCAGAGCGCTCACATTTGTATGGATTTCGTTCGGATATGGTCGACTGGGTTCAGGCAATTTTGGCACATAGATGGTCGTGGATTCGCAAGAGAGCGCGACGAATTTATTTTTCGATGTTCAGAGCTCATTTCTTTGTCAATTTGCGCTTTGCCTTGCTTACCCGGATAAAACGAAAAATGCGACCACTTTTGTTTCTGTTTCAGAAACAGGGCGTTGTCATCGCCCTGGTCGCTCCGGATGGTGCCGGCAAGTCTACGCTGGCAAAAAATCTGAAAATGTGGTGGCCTTGGTCAGCCCGAATCTTATATATGGGCCAAAATCCTCTCGCCAGCACGATTGGTCTGCCAACCAGCAGTTATTTACATAAAATGTACAAAAAGGGTACCCCTAATCCATGGCATCACATGGTTCGTTACCTCTGGTTTATGAACAGGTGTCTGGAAAATTGGCTGAGACATTTCATGGCTCGGTTTTACAAGAGCAGAGGACGTGTGGTCATAATGGACCGGTACCCATTCGGTGAGACCACTTTTGATCATGATCAACACTCGATGAAAAAGGTATCACGATCTTTATTGAACGCTTTTCAAACCCGTCCGGATTTAACTATAATGTTGGATGCTCCTGCTCATGTGTTATTCGAACGCAAGGGTGAGCATAATATTGAGGTGTTGGAGAAACAGAGGAGACGATTGAAAGCTTTTATCAGTGATGTGCCTAACGTCACTATTGTTGATGCTCAAATGGATGCCGAATCGGTGGTCATTAAAGTATGTGATATTCTGCAGCACCATTACCGGAGAGGACATGAAAGCGGTTCTGACTGATAGAGATTTCAAAACCAAAACACAACAACGCTCGGTTCGCAAACAAATTCGTGGTTCATCTTTGCTCATGATCGGACGTTTTTTATCTGTGGGGCTCAATTTTGCGTCCCAGGTCATTCTCGTCAGATATCTTACTCAGGCTAACTATGGGGCGTGGACATATGCCTTATCTCTGATTGCTTTTTTTCGACCGATTTCATCGCTTGGCTTACGCCATTCGATTTCCAGGTTTATCCCCATATATCATGAACATGAGAAATTTGAAAAGTTGTTTGGAACCATTCTCCTGACATTGGGCACGATCCTGGTCATGGGGGGATCGATTATATCTCTCATGCACGTATCACCCGAAACACTGTCACACATGATCAAAGGCGACGGACAAGCGGTAACACTCATTCTGATCATGATTTTTCTGGTACCATTGGAAGCAGTCGATGCTATGCTCATCGCACTATTTGCCAGTTTTTCGAGTCCGAAAGCCATTTTCTTTCGCAAATATGTTGTGGCACCAGGATTCAAGTTGTTGGTCGTCGTGAGCATGCTGATGTTAAATGCCAGTGTCGTTTTTTTAGCTATAGGATATGTTTTTGCAACATTGTTGGGAATTTTGTTCTATGGTATTTTGATGATGCGACTGTTGGCACAGGAGGGGCTATTAAAAGAAATGAATTGGAAAAGAATCTCTTTTCCTGTCAAAGAGATCGTTTCATTTTCCATTCCATTGTTAACATCCGATTTGGTCGCTATTCTGATGCATTCTACTGATACCTTGATTTTGGGATATTACCATAGCACTGTACAGGTTGCTCAGTATCGTGTCATCTTGCCAGCAGCTCATTTTAACAAAATGGCAATGGATAGTTTTGCATTGCTTTATATGCCTCTGACGGCAAGACTTTTCGCACAGAAAAATAATAAAGGGATAAATGAACTCTATTGGAAAACAGCTATATGGATCAGTATCATAACATTTCCGATTTTTCTGTTGACATTTTCTATTGCAAAGCCATTGACAGTTACTCTTTACGGGCAAGCATACCAGGCGTCATGGATATTTTTAACAATGTTGGCATTTGCTTATTACTTTAATGCTTCTTTAGGATTCAATGGATTAACTCTCAAAGTAGTGGGTAAGCTGAGAGTTATTGTGGGTTTAAATATTTTTGTGGCAATTTTGAATGTTATCGCCAATTTTATTTTTATTCCCAGGTACGGAGCCATGGGTGCTGCCGTAACCACCGCCGGCAGCATGATAGTGCACAATATCCTTAAACAATTTGGATTGCGCTTGATATCCGGGGTAAAGATGTTTGATAAAAATTTTCTAAAGTATTATGCACTGTTATATGGTCTGGCAGCACTGGTACTGATTATTCAGCTGATTTTTGATTTGAACATTTTCACGTCTATTATTCTCGTTTCACTGGCGACAGCACTGGTATTCTATCAGAGTAAACATCATTTGAATATGGAAGAAAATTTTCCGGAACTGATGAAATTACCGTTAATGAAACAAATTTTTGGCTCACGGAAATCTAGAGGTCACTCATGCTAGATAGAACATTTGAACAATCATTTATACCGGGAAGTAATCTGAGCGGAGACCGCGCCACAATGGATTGGCGGTTCCTGCTTCCTTCATTGGAACTTGATACGGTTTTGTGTATGACGAGGGTCACTCCTGCTATGCTGAACAACTTGACCGGAATTGCTGACCGCATAATCATTTTGACGAGGAATCGCCTGCAAGAAAAGGCCGTCCGAAAAAAAGTGGCAAAATGTGCTGATCCTGCTAAAATCAGTGTGGAACGTTTTACGCATATATTCCCCCTGCCTGATGCAAGTGTGGACTTGTGGATCCTCGATTCTGATTCAGCAGCGATATTTCGGAGAGATCGTTTTTGGAGTGAAGCAAACCGGATCATGTCTTCCACCGGACTCTTTTATCTTGAAACGAAAAGCCTCTTGAGACGCTTTTTTCTGCGGTTGAACCTCCCCCTTATGCACAAAAACGGGTGGGAGGTGTCAAATAGCTTTTGGGTTACCCCCTTTAGAGGTCAGATACGTACAGCTATTCCATTAAAGGAACCCGGAATGACAGAGTTCTTTTTTACTAAAGTCATTCATGGTCAGTCCAGGAGGAAACGACTCGCAGGCTTGCTTGGGGTTTTATTAAACAAACTTTTCGTGTGGGAGTTCTTTGCCCCCAGGAAGTCACATTTTGTCGGACACAAAAGCGCCATTTCGAATATAGCTAAAGTCCCCTTGTATGTACGGGCCATTGGAGAACATCATGGAATCGATTTTTCCAATTACAATGTGGCTCTTTCTGCACGGGGTAAATACAACTCTAATAAAGCTATCCTTTATCTGTTTAAGCCGGGTTCACGAACAGCCCAATATGTCATAAAAATGACCCGCTCTCCAGAATTCAATCGACGTCTAGAGCACGAATATCGCATACTCTATTCTCTTGCGCGCAATAATACGGTACCCGATGGAACGATTCCAAAGGTCTATTTTCAGAGCTATCATAATAAGCAAACGCTTGTATGTCAAAAAGCAATACAGGGCGCTCCGTTCAGAATTCGCACTGCCGCCACTCCGGATTGTCCCGTAGCATGGTCTGCCATGCAATGGATTACCTTGCTGGGCAAAAATACTGCCAAACAAGCTCCCAATAAAGCGGTACAGGCCATTCAACAGCTTTATAAGCGATTCCTGGAAATTTACGAGCTTTCTTCTGAACACCGTGCGTTTCTTGATGATATTGTTGCGCGATTCAGTGGTCTGGCAGTTGATATGCCCACCGTCTTCCAACATGGTGATCCGGGTACATGGAATATCATGGTAACAGATGAAGATCAAGTGGTTTTTATTGATTGGGAATCAGGAGAAACTGAGGGATTTCCCTTGTTCGATTTATTTTATTTTATTCGAACTTTTGGTACATGGATATCTCGAAAAAATGGTGAAACGGACTCGCTCTCTAGTTTTACTTTTCATTTTATCAACCGCTCTCCCTTGGGAGAGATGTTGGTTTCGCAACTGCAACAGTATTGCTACCAAGTTGGTGTATCTGTGCATCTGGTAGAGGGCCTCTTTTATAGCTGCTGGATGCACCGCGCCATTAAAGAAGCAACTCGGTTAGCACCAGAGCGAGTCCATTACGGACATTTTTATCGATTGCTCTGTCATTGCATCGATCGACGTTATTCGTATGGATTACGTTCACTGTTCGAACTGCAGCCAAAAGTAACCTTTGTTGACCGTTATATACAAACAACACCCAAAAACCTGATCAGCCGGTGATCGATATGAGTAAACGACCAAATAATTTACAATCTGCTGGTTCTCTTAATTTTTTTCTGGGCTTATTGTTCCTGGCGACCATGGTAACGATGAGTGCCTTTTTGTGGCTGGATCTGGATGTCACGATATTGACGGTCGCCTTTGCAGCTGTGGCATTGATTTTATATTTGATCAGCAAACCCAATGTGGCCACAATGATTGTTTTATTTGTCATTTATACAAATATTGCTGTTGTATTGTACCAATTCCACGGCCTGCCTCAAATTGTCGCGGGTTCTGTTTCATTACTCTTTGGAGTACCCTTTGCTGTTATGATTTTTGTTCGTAAGCAGATTGTGATTATTGACTATCCATTTTTATTGATGATTTTGTTTCTCGGTTCTTTATGTCTCTCTTCATTTTTTGCTCTCGATTCAGGATTGTCCACAAGTCAAATCATAAATTTTGTCTTTGAGGGATTGATTCTCTATTTTTTGATCATCAATGTACTTCGGGATGCCGAAATCTTTCGTAAAGTGATTTGGGTTCTCTTGATTGGAGCTGCGTTATTGTCATCAATGAGCATTTATCAGCAGTTAACTCGTCACTACGGTCAACAGTTTGGTGGCCTGGCCCAACGAAATATCGACCGATGGGAAGACGGGGTTGGAGACAAAAAGCCTGAACGCGTTCAGGTGTCTGAAAGAGCAGCTGGACCTATAGGTGGCCCTAACCGTTATGCACAAATTTTGTTATTTATGCTTCCCCTTGCTTTTTTCAGGATTTGGGATGAAAGAAAACTAAAGATTTTTGCCTTGCTGGTTTTTAGTCTGATATTTAGTGGTATTTTACTCACTTATTCCCGTGGAGCGTTTCTTACGCTGGTTTTGCTGATTTTGATTATGGTCGTATTGAGATATATACGCCCGGCTCAGTTGATATTTCTGTCTGTTGTTTTTTTTCTGATTATATTTGCCATTTCACCAGATTATTTTAACCGCATGGAATCCATTCAGGGTATTAAAGGCCTTTTTTCCGAGCAAGTCGATGTACAACCCGACGCCGTTACAAGAGGGCGATTGACTGAAATGCTTGCCGCTTTTTATGTCTTTTTGGATCATCCTGTTGTTGGAGTCGGGCCCGGGCATTTTACACCCTATTATTCGCTCGATTATATGACAGGTCCACATGCTTTGCGTCAGATTTCCAGTCAAAGAAGGGCACATACGCTTTATTTTGAAGTTATGGCTGAGACCGGGATCATCGGATTTTCGATTTTTATGTCCGTGGTGGCGCTCATTCTTGTCAGACTCTGGCGTATACGACTTTATTGGATATCCAAAAACAGCGAATATGCCAATATCATTACGGCGCTGTTTCTCGGAGTGATCAGTTATTTGGGAACCGCTGTGTTTTTACATTTTTCTTATCAACGTTTTTATTGGTTGTTTTTGGCATTGGCCGGTGCCGCGATTCAAATTTTTAAACCCATGCACTCAAAAAAAACTATTCCACAAAAGGATACTGACTGAATGCCTGAAACTATGACACAAAGTGAGACCAAACAAAAATCCCGAGTAATGGATCAGAAATCGAACAGACAAGAGATTGAAAAACTCGATACGGATCTGTTGCGCAGGTTGGACTGGCGGTTTATGCTTGCGGATTTATCTTTGCAGCGCATCGTCTATTTTGGCAAAATAAATACCCAACTTTATCAAGCACTGCACGCAATTACAAAAACGATGATTATTAATCCGCCGGGTTATCAAGAATATGAAATCCCTGTCAAGGAACCCTTTATCGTCGTTCTTGCGGAAGATAAGAAAACGACATTCAGAAAAGCGCTTTCCTGGGTATTCGACTCGAATACATTGTATTGGGAATCGGATCCTGAATATCCTGTATTGGCGCTGTTGAGAAACATGTTTGGGATTTATCCATGCCATTATAGATATAAAATAAATATGCTAAAAGCACATGACCTTCAGAGTGCAAGTGCCTTTTTGCACTGGCCCTCTGTCAAAGATTGCCGCGAATTTATTCCATTGGATACACCTTTGGTCAAAGACAGATTCACCAAATATGCAAAAGGAAAAATGAAGCGAATTCTTGGCTGGTTGATAGATCTGGTTTTCAAGACGCGAGTCTACAAGTATTTCATTCTTTCATACAGTATCATTGGCAGGCAACATTTGATCTATGTGGAAAGATAGTCTATGAGTATTTTACACGCAATAAAATATCAGCACAGTTTTAACCCGGATAAAACCTATTTGCATTTTTTGACACCGCGGTTCCATGCCTCTGGTCATGTTATCGCTTTTCTTTATGAAGAGAATTTTATCTCTCCTGTTGCTGTTGTGAAATTTCCTCGCATACCCGGTGATGATCAACGGCTAAAGAGCGAATCGCAAAATTTAAAGATGCTGCAAGCCATCCTGACTCCCGATGATAAATCGGTTCCGCATGTCATGGCAGAAACCGAATGGCAAAATTATCATATTTTGGTACAAAGTATTGTGCCTGGTAGGGTACTTGAACGATCCCATGTCAGAGACAATCCTGAATTTTATATCGAGAAAATGCTCACATGGATGATCAGGTTCCATCGCATCTCTAAAAGAGAACGTTCAGAAATGAGAGATGAGAAAATATTTGGGCCATTGAAGAAAATCGAATATTGGTTGAGTGGCTTGAATTCCGAGTGGTCTTTAATAGAAAAAGCAGAAAAGAGTTTAAATGAACTATACTGTGCCGGGTTGCCAATGATTTTTGAACACGGGGACACGAGTGCACCGAATATTCTAATCGATGATCATGGCCACATAGGTGTTGTGGATTGGGAATTGGCGAACCCGAACGGGTATCCTGCTATTGACTTTTATTTTTTCCTGATGTTTGTGGTCATCGCCCAAACCCCGGCCAGGCATTTGGAACGTGCATTGGAAAATGCTTTTTTTATAAAAGACGCATGGACGAGACCCTATATTGAATCTTATTTTCGAGAATTGGACCTGCCTCTAGAATACGCAAGGCCCCTTTTTGTACTGTGCTGGACGCGTTATGTCGCGAGTCTGATTGACAGGTTGGTCAATCCTCTGTCAAGTCCGGTACAATTTGAAAAAAAGAATATTGATTGGTTTAAACAAAACAGGTATGTGCATATGTTGCGTGCCAGTCTGCACATGAATAATTTTGTGGTGTAATTTCAAGAGGTTATCAATGTTTACTGTCAGTCTCATTGGCCCGGACGGGGTCGGAAAAACAACTGTTTCTCACGAACTCAAAGCTTTATTAACAATTCCCTCTATTACGATCTACATGGGGGACAATATCGAGACATCCAATGTCATATTGCCCACGATGAAGTGGTGGAAAAAACGTCACAAAAATAATATCAAAGATGATTCGAATGGGCAAAAATCAAAACCTTCAGGAGCAAAAATGCTGCTTTTCCCAGTACGTAAAGGCCTGGGATTGGTCAACAGAGTCATGGATGAGTGGTATCGTCAAACAGTGGCCTGGCTATACACAAAACGTGGATATGTTGTCATTTTCGACCGGCATTTTATCTGTGATTATTATGATGTGGATCAAGTACAAAGTGCCCCTTTTAAAAAGCGATTACATTCAACAATACTAAAGGCAACCTTACCAGAGCCTGATCTGGTCATTTGTATGGATGCCCCGGGTCAGATAGTGTTTGAACGTAAAGGTGAATTCACACCTGAATTCCTGGAACAGAGAAGACAACACTACCTTTCATTGCAGAATAAAATTCACAATTTTGTGGCCATCGATGCGACTCAAAATGTTGAATCAGTAGTGGATCAGATAAAAAATCTGATTGAAAGTACGTATTGGGAGCGAAAACGATGAATTCGAAAAAAATATTGATAACGGATGCTTATAGAGGCAGTGCCCTTTCTATCATTCGATCTCTGGGACGAAAGGGATATACTGTTTATGCAGCCGATTCGGAAAAGAAAAGTGTCGGGTTTTACTCACGTTATGTATCCAAACAGATCGTTTATCCTTCTCCGGAACTGTATGCAAACCGGTTTCAGCAATTTATGTTGGAAACTGTGAAACGGGAAGGAATTGATTTGATTATTCCGGTTACTGATCTGACGATTTATCCCTTGTTGAAAATGAGAAAAGAGTTTGAGGCTGTTTCGCGTCTTGCCATTCCTGATGATGAACAACTTGCTATTGTCTCGGACAAATATCGTACGATGTGTTTGGCTCAGGAATGGGATGTGCCTGTACCTAAAACTATCCTGGTCAATACGGCTCGAGAAGCGTTAGAGCACGCCAAAGAACTGCAATGGCCTATCGTGTTAAAACCTCAGATCTCGAAATTGCTGAATTCGGATCACAGGATAAAGTCCCTTCACGTGACCTATGCAAATTCCGAGTCTGAATTGAAATGTGCCATGCAGGAACTCGAAGGGGTATGCTCGGTACTATTGCAATCTTTTTATGCGGGCAGTGGTGTGGGGATCGAGTTACTGGCCCATGAGGGGACTTTGTTGGCTGTGTTTGAACATAAACGCAGACGCGAAATACCTGTTTCGGGTGGAGCCAGCAGTTATCGTGAATCTGTTGCGCTCGAGCCCGAGTTGGTCGATTATGCGAGCAGAATGATAAAGGCTCTCTCGTGGACCGGACTTGCCATGGTAGAGTTTAAATCCGGTATACATGGAGCCAAATTAATGGAGATTAACGGCCGCGTGTGGGGATCTTTGCCTTTGGCTGTTAAAAGTGGCGTTGATTTTCCCGCACTATTGGCTTCCTGTTATTTGGACAGGATACCCAGTCCGCCGTCGAACCTTAATACCAATTATCG
>CAYNUX010000106.1:5620-10753 GCA_964400115.1 uncultured Cytophagia bacterium | reverse complement strand
CTCTTAAATTCTGCATTTTTATCGATAAACAACCTGCGTTTGAGCCTCGAAAACAGCCCTCTATTTATTTAGGATAATATTTTCAACCCCTTATCATCCCCTAACTCACCCTATTTCCCTATAAACTCATAAGAAACAAACAATCCCTGAGGTTCGACCCCAACACGGGCACATCTGAGAACGGAGCTGACAGGACTTGTCCGCGCACATCCCGAACGGACTCGATCGGGATGTGCTAACCAACTGCGCAAAGATTCCTATACCGCATAAAAAAAAGAGGAAACCATTTTATCAATGATTCCCTCATCTCTGGGCGGGGCCGACGGGACTCGAACCCGCGACCTCCGGCTTGACAGGCCGGTGTGCTAACCAACTGCACTACGACCCCGTATCGATATCTAACTGTATAGTTCGGAAGGGTCTAACCAATCCTCACTAGGACCGCGTATATAACATTTTACTTTCACCTAGTGGGCCGTACTGGATTCGAACCAGTGACCTCCTGCTTGTAAGGCAGGCGCTCTAAACCAGCTGAGCTAACAGCCCCTATTCTTGCGTTTCAGATTGCCGCGCTCTGGATCTCCAAAAAATCGCCAGGGGAACCAAAACACAATACCCAATCACCAATACGATCGGCGCAATTGTCAAGGAAGCCGTGCTGTCCGCTGGCCCTTGGGACAAAAAGTAATAACCGATGATCAGCGTCGCAACCGCCAACGCAAAAACCAGGTAATTTACCTTTACTAGCCCTAATGGCTTTGCTGTACGCTTTTTTTTCTTTTTGTCTTTAACCATATAGCCAGATAATATAATTTATTTTTTATAAAATGTCAAGGAAAATTAAAACGCAGACCCTAAACTTTTTTGCCTCAAAACCGTTCTGCGCTTGATTTTGATTGTAAAATTAAGTATAATTATGATCAATGTCAAGAAAATCCACAGGATGAAAATGAAATCTTTTGACAGGCGAACATTTGTTAAAAAAGGCCTTGCCCTGAGTGCCCTGTCGCTGGGGGCAAACAAATCCCGAGCAGAACAAAACGACCGGGTTCCCCTCCCTGCCCTGATCTGCAGCCGCGGTCGCAAATGGGGAGAGCGGGTACTGCACCCCGCATGGCAAAAATGGCTGACCTCTCAAAATATGCTCGATGCCGTCGAAACGGGTGCCAATGTTGTCGAACAAGATCCTGAAGATAATTCTGTCGGATACGGGGGCCTGCCAAATGAAGAGGGTAAAGTGACCCTCGATGCCTCGATCATGAAAGGGCCGGGCCATCGATGCGGATCTGTAGCTGCGCTGGAAAATATCATCCATGCCAGCTCTGTCGCCCGACTCGTCATGGAACGAACAGACCATATCATGCTCGTCGGCAAAGATGCATACCGGTTTGCCCGTGCACATGGATTCAAAAAAGAAAACCTCTTGACAGAAAAATCCCGTGTCGAATGGCTGAGATGGAAAGAGACTCTCAGTGAACGCGATGACTGGCTTCCTCCGGCCGATCACGACGATTCCCGCGACAACGAACGCATTACCGGCACCATCAATGTCCTCGGAATCGATGATCAGGGCAATGTCTTTGGTATCACCACAACTTCCGGGCTCGCATACAAGATCCCCGGACGCGTCGGCGACTCTCCGATTATCGGGGCCGGACTCTATCTCGACAATGCTGTCGGCGCAGCTGGCGCCACCGGACGCGGCGAAGAAGTCATTCGGACGTGCGGATCTTTTCTCATTGTAGAGAAAATGCGAGATGGGATGTCTCCCCAACAAGCGTGCGAATACGCATTGAAACGGATCGCCCAGATGAATTCCTTTTTAGACTTTAATGTCAAATATATCGCCATTAACAAAGAGGGCCAGATCGGCTGTGCCCAATTCAAACCCATCAAAGAACCGATCTGCTCTGCAATCTCTTTAAAAGGAATGCAATTCATTACAGGAAAACAAATCAAAAGCTGATACAACTCTATGCTAAATCCAGACCTGAAAAAACACAAACGCTTGACAGAAACGGTAAAGTGTGCTGGCTGAGCATCCAAAATTGCGCCACATGAGCTGGCCGCAGCTTTGGAAAAGCTGCCATCCCAACACGATCCCCGCGTTCTCGTGGGATTCAATACTGCCGACGATGCCGGCGTTATCAAGCTGAACGATGAGATCGCTCTGGTTCAGACTGTAGATATTTTTACCCCCATCGTCGATGATCCCTACAAGTACGGACAAATTTCAGCCGCAAATTCGCTGAGCGATGTCTATGCCATGGGGGGCAAGCCATTATCCGCTCTGAATATCGTTGGATTTCCCAGAGATATTTTCCCCATGGAAATACTCGGAGATATTCTTCGAGGCGGACAAGACAAGGCCCAGGAAGCCGGCGTGGCAGTCGTCGGCGGACACACGATCAGCGATGATGAGTTGAAATACGGTATGGCTGTAATCGGTATTGTCAATCCTCATTCGATCCTGACCAATAGCAATGCCAAAGTGGGTGATCTGTTATACCTCACCAAGCCCATAGGCACCGGAACCATCACCACCTGCTTAAAAGCAGGTAAAGGGTCCGCGGATATGGAAATCTACGTGTCAGAGGTCATGTCGACATTGAATCGTCGCGCTTCAGAGGTCGCGATTGCTGTTGAGGCCAATGCCTGTACCGATATTACCGGTTTTGGATTGTTGGGCCATGCCATGGAAATGGCTAAAGGCAGTAAAGTTTCGTTGGAAATTGAATATGATCGCATCCCTATCCTAAACTATGCCATTGAAACAACGGCAAAAAAATTCATCCCCGGTGGCACCAAAGCGAACAGACTCTACACAGAACCCAGTGTCTCCTATGCCTCTCACCTGGTTGAGGATCAAAAATTTATCCTCAACGATCCGCAAACCTCCGGTGGATTACTGATTTCCGTACCGTCTGACCGTCAAAACGATATCGAGGCTGCGTTGCAAACCGCCAGAGTGCCGGGCATGCTCATAGGCTCAGTCCAACCACTAAAAGACAAATTTTTGTATATTGTATGAGCCGTTCACACAAAATGACGGCTCTTTCTCTTTCCGCTTTGAACTCAAGATGATTACTGTTTCAAAGAACAAGACATTAAACAGCCTGCATATACATAGATTGTGTACAAAATCGTTTGCCTCAAATATTTTTTATTATACTTGAAATTCAGCCCTGCAATGAGTAATTTTCAGGCAGGATGTCAAGTCCTGACATAAAACCCGGGAATGAATTGTAAAACTCGGCAGTTATATATTGCATACCTTATTTGTTTTTGGCATCCCACCAAAACCTTCAAAACCTGCGGAGGGGATATGAAATCCTTAAACTCACTCTCCATCCTGGCAATCATCATTTTTTCGATGACAAGCACAGGGAGCGCCCAACTTGAGGAAAATCTCGAGCGTTACAGCGAAGAAAATGGCACCGGATATCTCAAGCCTCTTGTTGACGGCCTGGGAGCATCCATGAATCGAGGCTGGACTCAGGGTGCGGATATCCCCGTTCTGGGATTGCGATTGCGTCTGAGTGCACACGCCATGCTGGCTCCTGTCCCTGATGACGACAAAACGTTTGCCGCCACGACCCAGGGACAATTTTCTCCCCAACAAACCGCTCAGGTTTCCACGGTCGTCGGCAGTGAAAAAGCCACTTCGATCACCGGCCAGGGAGGTACCATTTATTCGTTTCCGGGCGGTTTCAATATTAATAGCCTCGGCTTTGTTGTTCCGCAATTAACAGTGGGTTCTCTTTTCGGCACAGAAATTACTTTTCGTTATTTTACCGCTGATCTCGACGTTGAAGATCTCGGAGAATTTTCATTGACAGGCTATGGATTGCGTCATAGTATCAGTCAATATTTTCCTCTATTCCCGGTTTCACTTTCTGCAGGTTTCTTTTACCAAAACATCTCTATCGGCGATGACCTGCTCGATTTTTCGACTCTATATTATGGCGTGCAAGCCAGCAAAAAATTCGGCGTCCTCTTGTTATACGGCGGCTTGGGTTTCGACAACACGAATGCCAATATCCTTTACACCTTTGACACTGGCGTGGAAACCGCCATCCTGAATTATGAAATAAAAGGGGATAATGGCATGCAGATCACGACCGGTCTGGGCCTGAATTTACTTTTTGCTCGTATCTATGGAGATGTTACATTCGGTCAACGCACGATTCTAAGCACAGGTATTTCACTCGGATTATAAGGGAAAAAACATGAAAAAAATATTGATCAACCTATTGTTCGCAGGCCTGGCCTGGTTTTCCTTGACCGGCATGAAATGCGAAACCCGTAATGTACAAGTACCGGTCTTGCATTTCAGCGAAGCCCCTCTTTGGGTACGTACCTCAGAGTCTGCATTCCAACAATCAGGCATGTATAATGCCAGCGATGATATCAATCAAATCAAAGAAGAAGAAGAATTTCTGGAAATCCTCACCGTAAATTTGCAAAGCGTCACCTATACCCTTCGCACCAACAACAGCAGTCCCGGCACCATGATCGATGGATTTATCGAGGTGAGCGAATCAGAATCTGGACCGTATAAAACGGTTGTCAGGCTCGATGACGTCAATCTTGACGGAATACTGGGAGTGGAACAGGTACCCGATCTCAATCCCGAGGGCGTAGAGGTCATCAACAGTGCATTGTCTATTTTTAGTGGGGGAGAGCTCACCTTTAGCAGCAAAAAACTCTACTATCGGGTCAGAGGCACGGCTTCTTCATCCGATCTGGACTTTATTCTTGCCGTGAAAATATATCTCAATATCGTCGGGGTGGTCGAAGCAGAGGTTCCTACTGGAATTTAGCTTCAAAAATCTGCCGGCAGAATGGGGGATTCTGCCGGTAACGAACCGCTTTGACAGAACTTTCCCATCAGAACTCTCAGAATCCATCCACAGTAGACTCGGGTCCCTCTATCGTTTAATAAAGAGGCCTCGAACCACTGTGTGGTTTTTGCATTTTTCTTTCCCTGGAGACCTCAGCGGTTTCTCTGCGTTGGGCTTTTTTGTTTATTTTGGACTAGAGTGCTCGAACCATGTTTTAACAATTCTGCAAAAGCTATTCATCACCAGAAAATCTGCTTGCCTTTAAATGAATTATTGGATTACTTTATAG
>CAYNUX010000106.1:0-5520 GCA_964400115.1 uncultured Cytophagia bacterium | reverse complement strand
ATTCATCACCAGAAAATCTGCTTGCCTTTAAATGAATTATTGGATTACTTTATAGGCAACCATTATCGGGTCGAATGCAGGGGATCGTCCATAAAGACATTTGTCAATGGACTCCCCTGTGCAGATTTTATGGATTCGATGAGCTCAAAAGGAGTCATCGGATTACAGGTGCATGGCGTGGAGGTGCGCGGTCCGTATTCGGTACGGTGGCGTAATATCCGTCTCAAAGAGATCGACTAGGGATTTACTGAACGAAAAAAAAGCCGACTCGATAAATCGAGTCGGCTTTTTGAGTCTAATCAGATCAGCAGAAAACCTACATATTGTCCGGTATCCACTGCTCAATGACATCCATATTGGCATTCATCCAGTTACGAGTGACAACTTGGACTTCTTCATCTGCCTCTTTGACTTGCAGCATCAAGTCAGCAAGTTGAGGATCAGTCAGAAACATATTTTCCAGAAATTGAGCCAGCTCTGGCTTTTCTTCTCTGAGATTTTTCCGGCCCATGATATGAATATTACCTGCCCCCCAAAGCATTTTATCCTCATCCTGTTCCAGGAATTTTAGGTCCCAGCGTCCAAACATCCAGTGCGGTTTCCAGCCGGTTACGACGACCCATTCTTCACTGGAAATGGCATCCTGCAGCGCGGCGGTCATGGCCGGGCCACTCGAGGCAATCAACTCGAGATCGAGATTATATTGTTCGATCACATTTTCGGTGGTCTTCATGACACCCGCTCCGGCATCGATGCCGATAATCTGATCATCGAATTTAGCCGCATGCTGATTGAGCTCTGAGATTTTGTCAATGGTCACATAGGCAGGCACAACCAGACCGCTTTTTGTGCCTTCGTAAACATGGCCAAGGTCAATAATATCATCTTGATAAGTTTCCACATAATCGGCGTGCAACACCGGTAACCAGGTTTCCATAAATGCATCCATGTCGCCCTGGGCGACTGATGTATAAGCGGGTCCCACGTCAGCAGCTGTTAGATTAACAGTGTACCCCATTTTTTCTTCCAGAACAGCCTTTGCCACATGGGTATAGGCCACACCTTCGGCCCAGTTCACATAGACCAAATCAGCAGATTTTTCATCGACAGTTGCAGGCCCACCACAAGCGAACCATAATGATGAAAAGGATAAAATAAGAGTTAAAGCTAAAAGCCTGGGAATTAAGTTTAGACGTTTCATAAAACCTCCTTTGAATGATAGGAATCTAATCTACTTTGTTGATACTCCGAGAGCATGGGTCACCCGATCCAAAAAGATGGCCAGAATGACGATAGAGATGCCGGCTTCGAATCCGACATCGATGCGCAGCTGGGTGATGCCTTTCAGCACCTCGTTGCCCAATCCTCCTGCGCCGATCATACCGGCGATAACCACCATAGACAGAGCGAGCATGATGGTCTGATTGACTCCGGCCATAATAGTGGGTAATGCCACAGGCAGTTCGGCTTTAAACAACTGCTGATTAGGAGTTGAGCCAAATGCCTGAGCCGCCTCTTTGATATCAGAGGGTACCTGTCGGATGCCGAGATTGGTCAATCGCACGGTTGGGGGGATGGAAAAAATCAATGTTGAGATCACTCCCGGTACCTCTCCCAATTTGAAAAAGAGAACAGCGGGGATGAGATAGACAAAGGCTGGCAGTGTTTGCATAAAATCGAGTATGGGCCGCAAAATACTTTCTACAATATCACTTTTTGAGGACCAGATACCGATCGGGATGCCTATGACAAGTGCCAAAACCACGGAAGTAATAACAAGTGCAAGGGTTTCCATGGTAGGCACCCAATACCCCATCGAATAGATCAAAAGCATTCCCAGCAAGGTGAAAATCCCGACGCCTTTTTTGGCCACCCACCAGGCAAGCCCGACGAGCAATGCGATGAGAATAAAGGGGTGCGGTAACATCAACAAGCCTTCGAAAGCATCCAGCATCGAAGATACCGATTCGCTGATAGCATCAAATACTGGACCGAGGTTTTCTGTCAGCCACGTAATGATATTTTCAAAAAATCCACCTACGTCCAGATTAATCATTTTTCAGCCTCCTCTTTGGTTTCGACTGAATCCCCATTTTTATTCACCTCATCGAGATAGTCTGCCAGGGGAGTCGTGGATTCATCAGACACATCTCCATAAACTTCGTTCATAATCGAGGCGCGGTCGACGATCCCCACCAACCGGCTATTGTCGTCAACGACAGCAAGTGGATAGTTTGTCGACAAGGCGGTCGGCAATAAATCTGCAACAGATGTGGTGGGCGATGTGATATAGACCTCTTTGATGGTTGTTTTGTCCACGGTCTTTTTATTTTCCTTGGACAATTTCATGGCCTCATCGATGGTCAGGATGCCCTGCAGGTTACGATCTGAATCGACCACGTAAATGGTGGACACTCCGTATTTTTCCATTCTGCGGGCAGCTACATGGGGACCCTCCTTCGGTATGGTGATCGTTGGGGGGGTGCGCATGATCGTTGATGCGGTAATCACCTTGGAACGATCGACATTTTGGATAAAATTGCGCACGTATTGATCCGCAGGTTCGGTTAAAATTTCCTCGGGAGTTCCGATTTGTACAATCTTACCATCTTTCATAATGGCAATACGATCTCCAATTTTCAGGGCCTCATCGAGATCATGCGTGATAAATACGATGGTCTTGTGCATCCGGGCCTGCAATTCGAGCAACTCGTCCTGCATTTGTGTGCGGATCAAGGGATCGAGGGCACTAAAGGCCTCATCCATAAGCAGAACTTCCGGATCATTGGCCAGAGCTCTGGCCAATCCGACACGCTGCTGCATTCCGCCACTCAACTCGCTGGGCTTGCTGTCTTCATAGCCTTTCAATCCCACCAATGCGATGGCGTTTAGAGCTTTTTCTTTTCTTTCATCCTTGTCCACATTACTAATTTCCAGACCATATTCCACATTTGCAATCACGGTTCTCTGAGGTAAAAGGCCAAAGTGTTGAAAAACCATCGAGAGCTTGTGGCGTCTCACCTGCATCAACTCTTTTTTGTTCATCTTGACAATGTCCTTACCGTCTATAAGAACCTGACCTCTGGTAGGTTCTATAAGACGATTCAGACAACGTATCACTGTTGACTTGCCACTGCCCGAAAGCCCCATGATGACAAAGGTCTCTCTTTTTTCAATCTCGAAACTGGCGTCATGAATACCGACCGTACATCCTGTTTTATCCAGCACGTCCTCTTTGGACATTCCCTTTTCGAGTAAAGGGAATGCCCGTTGAGGATTATGGCCGAATATTTTGTACAATCCTTCAACTTTGATTACACTCATAATTCTGATCCTTTATCTATTCCAATCATCACTGATTTAGAAATAGTATCCAATATTGATATTAAAACGCGTATTCCACTTGGCATCTTCAAGGCCCTCACCCAGGCCGGTGCCAAAGCGATTCGTCAGCCAAGGCTGATTCTGGCCATTGGCAATATCAAAATACGTGTATACGCTGCCCGCGGTAACCATAACACCCAAGATGTCTTGTTGTGTATCATGAAAAGCGTCATTCGATTTCTTGGTCAAAGTATAATCATTATAGAACGTCAAGTTTGAAATCGGCCCCCATTGCACGGGTAATGAATAGGCGATCCCCAAAGTATACATTGTCGCTTCTGCGGCAACAGGATAAGTCCCTGAGCCATACGCACCCATGTGCACCAATTCTGCATCACTGCCGTCATCATTTTTGGCATCATGTGAATAGGTAATGACACTGGCTTTGATGTTGAATCGATTTACATTGGCATCTGTGTGTAATCCAAGAGCCACATGACTTCCCCACTCTTCCAATACAGAGTTGTATAGCTGGCCATATTGTGCGGAAAAACCGACTTCAGTTGCACCAAGCGCATAAGCGATACGGCCATTGAACTGGTTGCGTTCCTGATTATGAGCTCCCGAATTGGGTATGATATCATAAGAGTACCGGCCCGAGCCTCCGACCCCATAAGAGGGCCACTTTTCAATGGGCGTTGGAGCTGGCCCCGCAGGCTCGGGAGAAAAGAAATAGGCAAATTGCAAATCAAGATTGCCATTTTTGTGCAAATATTTCAGGCCCATATCATAATCATCCTCCAGACCCACATAATAGGGGGTAATAAACCACCAACTATGTGAGGCATAGGTGAGATCGCCAAAAGGAACCTGAGTCACTCCCAGTTGTATTGCATTCATATCATTAAATTCATATCCTACCCAACCATGATGGATAAAATGAGTACCAAAGGTGGGATAAAATCTATATTCAAAACTCAACTGAACACCGGCTGCATTTTTTCCGGTCACATTGAGCCGCCAGGTGTCCCAGGTAAATTGCCCGTCATTTACTGTGATTTCGTCATCGCCAAAATCGTGATAATTTTGTAACAAAATATTATAACGAACAGCACCTCCAATATGAAAACCCACATCATCTGCTTGAGAAAATCCCTTTATTGGGGAAAAACCAAAAACAAGTGCAACGAACAGTAGAAAAAGCGGTGTTTTGTGTAAAGGTTTGTTTGAATAATGCATCATTCCTCCATGATTAGTGAATAATTATTTATCCATCTCTACAAGACGGATAACTTTATTTCCCCCGAAAACATACCTATCAAAATAGATATTAATCGCCTGCCTAAAAACTCAATCAATGGCAATGATTAAACCAAAAATTGTCAGAATGAGAAAAGATTAACGGAGTCTAACTGAAGGCTATTAGCAGACAAAAAATGTGAAACCCATGACATTTGCATATCTATCAAGATAATTATAATATATGCCAATGTCAAATTTTAAGCCAGAAAATTGTATCTTTTTTCCCGATATTTTCCTCCAGGATAAAGTTACAATGATCTATGACAACTATAGCACATTACCTGCTCTGAATATTCCCTTTTTGTTTACTTTTGCAAGTCACCTTAATAGTTTTTTATGGAATTTTAAACAATATCATCCTATCTTTACCGCAGACAATACAGTTATGATCTATACTCAAAGGATTCAAGTGCAATTTTCAAACGGGACAATCATCGGATCGCTCTATTTTTTGTTTTATATGGGTCTTTCTTCATGGCTGCCGTTTTTCAATCTTTACCTCCAAGACTTGGGATATAGCGGGACCCTGATAGGCATTATTGCCGCCATTTTTCAGGCAATGCTCTTTTTTGTCGTACCCACATGGGGAATCATCTCGGATCGTAAGGGAACCCTACCCGTTCTGAGAATAGCTCTGTTGGGTTCGATTATATTGCTCTGGAGCATGCAATATATATCGACTCCTGCCCTGTTTATTCTTTTCATGCTTTTTCTCGCGTTTTTTCACCATCCCCTGGGGAGCCTGTTGGATAGTCTTACCCTGCATTATATATTCACAGAAAAAAAATCGTCATTCGGGCATTTGCGGGTTTGGGGGTCATTGGGTTGGGCCATCGGAACAACGGTTATGGGTTGGATATTACTGACTATGAACATGGTCATCATTTTTGTTGT
>CAYNUX010000105.1:0-10806 GCA_964400115.1 uncultured Cytophagia bacterium | reverse complement strand
CCGATCTTAATTAAGGGAAATGCATGAGAAATCGTCATCGTCGGGGATGCGGTTGTCACCAGGAACGCCATAACAGATGGATCGAGCCCTCGATACTCTTTTTGCTATGGGACGAAAAAAAACATGGCTATGAACTGATGAGTCAAATACCCGAGATTGGTTTTATGCAGGGCAATCCCGATCCCGGAGCGATATACCGTACTCTGCGGCATCTGGAAGAATCGGAATTGGTGCTTTCGGAATGGGATACTTCCGGATCGGGACCGGCCAAAAGAATTTATTCGCTCACAGAGTTAGGCCGGGATCATTTGCAGCTCTGGTCCGAATCTCTGCAACAACGACGAGATGCACTAAATGCGTTTTTGCAAAAAGTAGATAACCTATCTTAAGACTGGAGGTTACAATATGCCAGGAAGAAAAGGTGGAAGAGGCGCTGGTGGCGGCGCGGGTCGTGGTCAAGGTCGGCAAGGCGGCCAGGGTCGCAATAAGGGATTTAATATGGGGCCCGAAGGCAATTGTGCATGTCCGCAATGCGGAGCCACTGCATCCCATGAACAAGGACATCCCTGTTTTGAACAGACCTGTCCCAAGTGCGGTGCGCAAATGACGCGTGAAAGGTAACTGACAATGAAACTAGCCATCGCAAGCGGCAAAGGCGGCACCGGCAAAACCACGATTGCCACCAATTTAGCTGTGACTCTGGCAAAAAACGGGCATGATGTCACCCTCTATGACGCCGATGTCGAGGCACCCAATTGTCATATATTTCTTGAACCCAATTTCGAACAGAAAAAAGCCGTCAAGCTGCTAATCCCCCGGGTTGATGAAGGCCTGTGTACCTTGTGCGGTCGTTGTTCAGATATTTGTGAATTCAACGCGATCATGGTTTTGGGAGAATCGGTCATGGTTTTCCCGGAACTCTGTCATGCGTGTGGAGGTTGCACACTGGTTTGTCCGGAAAATGCCATTCGAGAGGTCGGACATCGTACAGGAACGGTCAGTTCCGGTATGGCAAAGAGTTTGTCGTTTGTTCAGGGTGAATTGGCTATTGGTGAAGCCAAGGCTCCGCCGGTCATCAAAGAGGCAAAAAAAGAGATCCATAGCGAAATCGCTATTATTGATGCTCCTCCGGGCACTTCTTGTCCGGTTGTAGAGGCAACCCATGACGCGGATTTTGTGTTGCTCGTCACCGAACCCACTCCTTTTGGCTATAACGATCTGATCATGGCGGTAGAAATGATCAAAAAATTAGAACGTCCATTTGGCGTACTCATTAATCGCACTGATTCCGGAGATCGACGGGTGATAGACTATTGCACGGATGAGGGTATCCCCATTCTTATGCAGATTCCGGAAAATCGCGCGATAGCAGAAGCCTATTCAGCAGGGAAAATGCTGATCGATAGGTTGCCGAATTATGAAAAAGCATTTTTGACACTGTTTGCAGATATTCAATCCCTTGTAAAAGACGGAATGAAGGCATGAAAGAACTGGTGATTATTAGCGGTAAAGGAGGCACAGGAAAAACCAGCATCACCGCTGCGCTTGCTTCCCTGGCAAAAAATGCAGTGCTTGCAGATTGTGATGTTGACGCAGCAGATTTACATCTCGTGCTGGAACCTCGAGTGATAGAAAAAGAATCCTTTACAGGAGGAAAGATAGCAGAGATTGATCCTGCACGTTGCACGCAATGTAGTCGATGTCTTGAGATTTGTCGCTTTGGTGCGATCACTGAAAAATTTCACATTCAACCCATTGCCTGCGAAGGATGTGGTGTTTGTGTGTGGACTTGCCCGGAGCAAGCCATAGATTTCAAGCCAAGAAAAAATGGTGAATGGTTCATTTCCAAAACCCGATTCGGCACCATGGTCCATGCAAAATTGGGAATCGCAGAAGAAAATTCAGGAAAACTGGTGACCCGGGTACGGAAAGAAGCGCGTGAGATTGCCGACAAACAAAAGGCAGAGCTTTTATTGGTCGATGGTCCACCCGGAATAGGGTGCCCGGTCATTGCCTCCATCGGTGGGGCAGATCATGTGCTCATTGTTACCGAGCCGTCTCTATCGGCTATTCATGACATGCAAAGGGTCATCGAACTGTGTAACCATTTCAAAGTTCCTGCATCATTGTGTATCAATAAAGCAGATATCAATAAAGAACTAACAGAAACCATAGGTACATTTTGCAAAAAAAATGGGATTATCGTCGCTGCTAAAATTCCTTTCGATTCTAAACTCACAAGGGCCCAGTTAGCAGGTAAAACCATCATGGAGATCGACCAGGGTCCATTGAGCGAAAAATTCAATACATTATGGAAAACCATTGATTCCAGATTACACACAGTCGATACATCTAAACAGGAGGTTTGAAACATGTCGACATCCATTCGCCGTTATGCCCTTCCGGTTATAAACGGACAGCTGTGTCAACATTTTGGTCATTGCCAGGAATTTGCAATTATCGACCTGGAGCCAGATACAGGCAAAATTGTCAATTCGGAACTCAAAACACCCCCACCGCATGAGCCTGGCATTCTGCCGCAATGGTTGGCACAGAATGATGTTCATCTTGTCATTGCCGGAGGCATGGGAATGCGCGCAAAAGATTTATTTACACAGCAAGGCATCGAGGTGATAACAGGAGCCGAACCAAAAAATCCCGAAATCATTGTCCTCGAGCATGCCCGAGGCAGCCTCATTACAGGACAAAATGCTTGTGACCATTAGACTTTTTTTTACAAACAAAAGGTAGGACAATTATGAAAATAGCCGTGACAGCCAAAGGTGGATCATTATCAGCACAGGTGGATCAGAGATTCGGTCGATGTGCATACTTTGTCGTTGTCGACTCTGAAACGATGAAATTCAATGCCTTCTCAAATCCGGCCAGTGAAGCCAGTGGCGGAGCCGGTCCTGCGGCGGCCAGAGAGATCAGCAAACGCAAAGCTCAGGTCGTCCTGACCGGTGAAGTGGGACACAAAGCAAAACAAGCGCTCGAAACAGCAGAGATCGAAATCGTTACAAATGCAACAGGAACCGTCAAAGAAGCTGTGGATGCATACCTGAAAAAACAAAATTGACGGCATTATCGGATCAAATTAAAAAAAAGGAGGTTATTATGCCAGGTGGAGATAGAACCGGTCCCGCAGGAATGGGACCCAGAACAGGTCGGGCAATGGGATATTGCTCAGGATACGGAGCACCCGGATTCGCCAATGCCGGATTTGGCCGTGGCCGGGGAATGCTTATGGGATTCGGTCGAGGACATGGCCGGGGGTATCGTCATCGCTATTATGCATCCGGTGTCCCCGGGTGGGCTGCCAGCCCTTATTGGCAGGAAGCCCCTGCTCCCGAATATCTCACAAAAGAACAAGAGTTGCACGAGTTAAAGAATGAGGCTGATCATTTGCAATCCGCTCTCAAAAACATCGAGAGTCGTATCAAGGATTTGGAATCAAAATCAGAAAATGAATAACTCTGTTCTTCCTTAAAAGATGCCATGCCCCGCGAGAACAACATTTCAACAACCCTCCTTCCGGTTGATGTTGCAGGATTCATGAATCGCTCGATTCGATCGCGGGGCTGGTTTTACAAGTTCAGGCGATAACCACTTGCCATGCATTTCGGCGGTTTGGCTTTTAAATGACTCTTGATCGTTTCCCAAAGGATTTTATGCAACTTTCACTCGATTGTATACCCTGTATCGTAAACAGTCTGTTGAGATTATTGCAAAACGGACTCGTTCCGGACGAAAAAAAACAAGATGCGATGCGTCACTTGCTGGAATTTCTGGCCCGTGCAGATTATTCTCAATCACCCCCGGCAATAGGACGCGAAATGCATCGCATGATACGCTCCATTCTCGATGACCCGGATCCTTATCAAGAGATCAAGAAAAAAAGTAATGAAAAGATGCTCGGTCTTTATGAGGAATTCAAACAGCGGGTAAAAGATTCCCAGGACCCTCTGAATACCGCCATGCGACTGGCCATTGCCGGCAATGTCATCGATTTCGGACCGCAAAATCAACTGGATCTCACCAAGACCATCGATAAAGTCATGCACGCGAACCTGGCGATCGATGATTCCCGGAACCTTGCAAACGAGTTGGAAACCGCGAAATCGGTTCTCTATATCGGCGACAATTGTGGTGAAATTGTATTGGATAAACTGTTTGTAGAAACACTGCGCCATCCCAATCTCACATTCGCCGTGCGATCCGGGCCCACAATCAATGATGCGACGCTCGAGGATGCGCAAATGATCGGGCTCGACAAGCTGGCACATGTCATCACCACCGGTGACGACTCGCCGGGAGCGGTTTGGGAATTCACCTCGGATGAATTCAAGCAAGAGGTTCGCAAGGCGGATGTTGTCATTGCCAAAGGTCAGGGCAACCTGGAAGGACTATTAGACATTGACAAATCCATCTATTTTCTCTTGACCGTCAAATGCCCGGTCATTGGCACCCGAATCGGTGCGAAGACCGGTGATTTTATCCTCTACAGAAAACCCTGACAGGGAACTAAAAGAGGGACAAGTTTGAATAAAGAAGACATTATGGTCGTTCCTCGTGAATTTATTTTAATGACAAGTTTAGTGGCGATAACAGGAGGATTCTTTATGTCTGGTCAAGCAAGAGCCCAAAATCCGATCACCATCACCGTGGTCTTTGATAATTATGAGCACAAACAAGGACTCGAAACGTCATGGGGATTTGCCTGTGTTGTTCAAGGGGTGGAAAAAACTCTTCTTTTCGATACCGGTGCGGATGGTGAGATCCTGTTACGCAACATGAAAAAAATGGATTTGGATCCACAGCAAATCGAATCCCTCGTAATTTCTCATGACCATTGGGATCATACGGGTGGATTACAGGCCTTTCTGGAAAAAAATGATGAGGTGGATCTTTTTATCCTGGATTCTTTTTCCAAAGACCTGTATGACGAAAAACGATTTCCTCGTCTCAAAGCAGATCGCACTTCCGAGTCCCGGGAAATCTGTGAGCATGTCTATACCACCGGCAAAATGAAAAACCGAATTGCCGAACAATCCCTGATCATCGACACCTCTAAAGGCTTGATCGTGATCACCGGATGCGCCCATCCTGGCATTATCGACATTGTCAAGCAAGCCAAAACCCTTTTATCCAAAGAAATATTTCTCGTCCTGGGTGGATTTCATCTGCGGGATAAAAATGATGCAGAGATCGCGGATATCATCCAGGCATTGCAAAGCCTTGGGGTAAAATATGTCGGAGCATCCCACTGTACCGGCGACAATGCCATTCGAGCCTTTCACAATGCCTTTCAAGGGCGGGCAATACGCCTCGGGGCGGGCCAGGTGATAAGACTCGAGACCCTGGAATAGGCCTCTCTCCTAAAGCCTCTGAATATGACCGGGGAGCGGTAATGTGGGATCGTCTCTGAACCCTCTTTGCCTTTCACCCCACCCCTGTTCCGCATGATTATCTTCTTGATAAATAATCAAATTTTGAGTATGATCATAGAAAAGCATTCGAGATTTTATCGGGGCAAATCATGAGAAAATTAGCATTCGTGTTCTTGCTATGTTCCAGCTTGTACGGCCAACAATCCGCTCAAAAAACGATCGGAACCATTCATCACCACAATCCCCTTGCCGATGCGCTTATTCCAAAAGACACCCGAATCGAGGTGCTTGCACAGGGATTCGAGTGGAGTGAAGGGCCTGTCTGGGTTAAAAAAGGGGGATATCTGCTGTTCAACGACATTCCTCAAAATACCACCTGGAAATGGCACGAGACGCAGGGTTTGAGCATTTTTTTGCGTCCGGCCGGTTATGCCATTGGCACCCAGCCTCCGGGCAAAGAGTTGGGCAGCAACGGACTGGCCGTGCATCCACAGACAGGCAGGATAATCTTTTGCGATCATGGCAACCGGTGTCTGGCGGAACTGGATCAGGAGTTTTGGGTAAAACGCATCCTGGTTTCCCAATACAATGGCAAGCGACTAAACAGTCCCAACGACCTGGTCATCAGCTCCGGCGGCCAAATCTATTTCACCGATCCGCCCTATGGTTTAAAGAGACCGGATTATCCGGGCAAAGAGCTTGAATTCAATGGTGTCTTTCACCTGACACCAAAAGGCGAATTGAGCCTGGTCACCACCGAATTGGATCGTCCCAACGGTATCGCCCTTTCACCTGACGAACAAACGCTATATGTTGCCAACTCGGGCAAGAAAAAAATTTGGGTGGCGTTTGATATTGCAGAAAATGGTACAGCGATTAATGGCCGTCTGTTTTTCGATGCCACATCATTGAGCGAGCAGGGCAAACGGGGCGGATGCGATGGGTTGGCAGTCGACAACCAGGGTAACCTGTGGGCCACCGGTCCGGGCGGAGTGCTGGTAATCACGCCTGATGCCCGGCATATTGCTACCATTGAAACCGGTGTTGCCACTGCCAATTGCTGTTTCGGAGGCGACAATGGAAATGAGCTCTATATCACGGCTGACATGTATCTCTGCAGAGTCAAGTTGAATGCAAAGGGAACAGAATTTTAATTATCTCAGGTACAGCATTTTTTTCATTCGACTGGCCTCGTTTGTACGAATCCGATAGGTATAGATGCCCGAAGCAACAGTTTTCCCGAAAAGATCGGTTCCGTTCCACGTAAAAGAATGATTACCGGCTGCCATAAACGTTTCTTTTGCATACACCCGTGCTCCGAGGATATTGGTTATCTCGATGAGCACCCGGCTATCTGCCGGGATCGAAAACGGGATCGTGGTGGTCGAGTTGAAAGGATTGGGATAGTTTTGTCCCAAGTCAAATTCTAACAGCATTGAATCATTCTGTTTCTTAACCGAAACAACACGTTCCTCTATCAAAGCATACTGAACCGCATCGGCCCGCAGTACCGCGCCATTCTGGTTGGATCCGTCATCGATGACACGTGTTTGCACGGGTTTGCCCTGTGGCAATGACACCTGTATAATCGGTACCCAATCACCGCTATTTTGATTTTGATCGACGTGTACGGAATCGATGGGCACCCCATCCAGGCATATCTCATACAAAGCGTTCTCTGCAGCATTGACCGTCTTGGGTATAATAATCGAAATTTCATAGAGGCCGCTTTTTTGCAAAACAGCACTAAATTCCGCCCAGGGTTTGGGCGAGCGATACAAAAAGGCATACCGGCTGCTGGGGCCATGAGCCTGTGCAACGCTGGTGTGCCATTCACCACTTTCCTGATAATAGTCAGTGTCTTGATTATCGACAATGAAAAAATAGTTCATCCCTTGTGCCTTGACCAGAACTCTTTTTTCAGGCTCGACAGGATCATTGCTTTTTATGATCAGGGTATCCTCGACCGCACCTAAAATTGGGGGAGTGAATTCCAAAGCAAGAGACATCTGGCTCATTGGCCCGATTTGAAACGGCAAATCATTTATAACAGAGGTAAAACCAGAGGCCGATTCTATTGACTCTATTTGCAATTTCTCTACGCCAGAATTCCCGATGACCAATTCGAATGGCATATTCTCTTCAATGATCACCTTTCCCAGATCGATAAACGATTTATGTAAATACAAATCAATAGAACGAACCAGAGCCGAGACTTTGATCACATCAGCACCCAGAACCTGTGGATCGCTGCCATGTGCAGATGCACTCAATTGCACCACAGCCTGTCCTCCTTTACCCCCCTCGAGGGTCGCAAGGTAGATCCATTGCTGGGCCGGCAAAGAGCCATTGAACACAATATGATCCTCGAGGATGCCATTATAAAACACTTTTACGTGAACGTTTTCTGTCCGGTTTGGCACATCAGGCTGCTGCAAAAAAACCTGATAAAGGGATGACTGTCCGGTTTCAAATGCCCATTGCACGACAGCACTATCGCCCACTGTCAAATCAGCTGTTCGCGAATCGGTTCCCCATGCGGTTCTGTCGGAGGCAGACCAGGTGCCTACAATTTCCCGATAGCCGGGATCCTGATTATCGATATAAATATCTTTAGGTAGTGCATCGATAAAGGTCATCGCAAGATTTCCCACGCTATCGCACACAGCGGCACCTGCACGAGCCAACAGGTCTCCGGGTACAGACGTGCGGGTTACCCAGCTCAGCGGACCAATAGGCTCACAATCGAGTACCTGATACCGTTCATAAATATCTTTGACCGCCACAAAAGGTTGCTGCTGAAAAATGGGTTCATCGCTTTCGACGATGAACTGCATGCCGTCTGGTGTGCTTTGCTCGGTTAGTGTCAGTTGCGGCGGCGTTTGATCCCGGGTTTGCAGCCAGCGCTGCATGGCTTCGATGGCTGTACAATAACGAAATTTCACATCCGGATAGTGTTCATCCAACAGTTTGGCGCGCTGGTGAATCTTTTCAATGTTTTCCAAAAAGTCGGTTTCCGGCAAATGGCCCCAAAAGCAGGCCACCTGATCTTGCCCATTGCTGGCTTGCACGAACAAGGTGTCCAGCAAATCTCTGCTCAGAACCCGTGTTAAATGAGCGGAACGGACATTCCAGCCTTTTAGCTGACCGGGAATCTGGTAATTTTCTTTGTTGGGATGATAAGGCACAAACTCTGAAGGCGCCTCTGACCAGTCATAGATATTATCCAGAGGTTCAACGGTATCATTGCGCCTGGCCGGATAATCGTTATGCATGCTGAATGGCAAGATACGGTCATCGAGATAATTCTGCCAGTCATTATCCATATAGTGCCAGCCACTGCGAAAAGACACCGGAAAGATCTCTTCTTCTAAAAGAAACTGCGCCAAAGTGACATTGAAATCATCAAAACAATCCATAAAAGTTTGGGATTGATTCCAGTATGCCCTGCCATCATTGTCATAATCAAACCATTGAAAGGTATGGTAATGAAGCGAAAGCTCGTCACCAAACAACTGGATTTGCTCTCCATGATACGTTTTCATCAGATACAACGTCATGATATTCGGAAGCGGTATATTGGTATCGATCGCATAACGAAAAATATTCCCCGCCATCATCCACCAGGTCAGCTTGAGAGGCGTGCCATAAGAATCCAGTAAACGGTTACGATATGCAGAATCCATAACCTGATAGGCGTTTTCACCGGCCACCGTATACAGATCCGGTACATAATCGCAATAATACTCGGAGGTGTTCATCCCCTGCCAAATCGCTGTATCCGAGCCCAGAACCAAATAGATTTCTCCGGCATGAGCAGAAAGAGTTAAACACGATAACAAAATAAAAAAACGAAGCATAGAATTGTTCCTAATTAATCATTTGTGTAAAGAGTGAGGAATCAAGACCGGCTTGATTCAATTTATCTCTTGATCGCACCAAAGGCGGCAGGGCGAAATACAAAATAAATTCTCCACCTGACTACCAGTTATCAAGCCCCATGCCAAAAATGTTCAGGTCGATCTCATGTTCATGCCGATCCGTGTTGTTGAGCTGGTAAATCACCCGATCGAGCTGAACCAAAGCATAGAGTAAATACCCTACACCGTCCACGGCTTCATAGTATGGCTTGGCCGGGTGGCCCTTTAGCAATCCGTTTACAAATAATTTTTCGATCGCCTCATCAGCCATTGAGCGGGCAGAATCGAGAAAACGCTGATCATTCGTGATGGCAACCATTTGCAGAAAAAACGAGATGGTTCGTCCATATTTACCTGCATAGGTACCTTGCCGGCCGGGACCGTTGCTGTACTCTTGATACCATGAACGTTCTGTCTGGGCTGCCCGGAGGAACCCGGTCGATCCAGTGGGCAAATCGTTTTGCTCTGTCAAGGAAAAGAGTGTTATTTGTGATCCGATAGGCATTGGCATAATTTTGTGCGGTATAAACCGGATATTGATAGCCCGCGATATAGGGCTCCCACAGATCGAGATAGCCGCGTGGCTGGGCCGCGGCATATCCTTCGGCAGAGTCCAGATTTTTCGTATACACTCTGGGTCCGGGAATAGGGGTGCCATCCAGGTGCAAGGCTCCCCAAAATTTTCCACTCTGTTGATCGAATCCCAAATTTGCATAAGCACTGAGAATAGCTTTTGCTTGATCTCGAAAACGCTCCTGCCCCGTAGATTCATAAACCTTGAGCAGTGAATGGCAATAGGGACCGGTAATCGAAGTGACAAAGCTGCTGCCGTCAAAACGATCCTGACCGGCATTGGGACGTTCCGGGAACAGATCTGTTTCGGGATGGCGGCGTTGCCAGTAATAGTCGGCAATGAGAAGGGTGCGATCGAGCCATCTGGGATCATTTGTTTTAGTATAGAGAAAAGCAAACGCTTCCATAAAAGCGCCGGCACTCATGCTGAAATCGCATCCCGGTTTTCCGTTTCCGTGCCGGTTGATTTCGCCGGTTTTTTTGTCGATCACATGCCACTGCCAGATCGCCTCGATTTCCCGGGTGACCGCAAGACTATTGATCTGCCACAAGAGCTCCCAGTCGACACAATGGATGGCGTGAATTTCATGATGTTTGCCGCTATGCCCGGTCATCTCTTCGGTATAGACATCGACATGACGATGCCAGCCCCACCAAAGGAATCCCTTGTCATCGACAAAGTTTTGCAGGTAATATTTCACATAATTTTGAACAAAAGTGGCATATGAATCATCGTGAGTAATTTTTGACATGGCCATCATGGTTTTCAACACGGGCAGGTCAAAAAGAAGGTTTGCCCCGGCGGGATTGCGGCGCTCCCGCCGGGTGACGCGGAAATATTCATCATAAGGTTCGGGGTCGGCCGGACACGCCAGAGTCTCTGTGTCGAGAATACTGACCAGAACCGGTGCGGAGTTCGGGCC
>CAYNUX010000104.1:0-10834 GCA_964400115.1 uncultured Cytophagia bacterium | reverse complement strand
AGTTTCTTGTCCATCTTTTTTTTTCTACGATTCTAGAATCTGGATTAAATCGTCAATATCTTTTAATGTATTATAAAAGTGAGGAGATACGCGAATGGTATCTTTGCGCAACGAAACCACTATTCGTTCGGCTGTCAGCTTTTTATAGAGTTTCTGGGTAGCAATATTCGAGTGATAAAAAGATGTAATACCGGAAAGAGCTTCAGAATCATTCTGTCCGACAATTTGATAGTTTTTTTCATAGAGTTGTACCCGCAAATAGCGTGTGAGTTTAAGAATCTGTGTTTCGATCCTGTTCATTCCCACATCATGCAGCAAATCCAGTGCCGCACCCAATGCGGCTATGCCAAGCAGATTCAGACTCCCTCCTTCCAGCGCAGCAGCGCCAGGCCTTAGGGGTTGATGCAGATTGTCGAAATCGAAAGGAGTTTCTACACTTAACCAACCCATAGAGACGAGATAAAGTTCCTCGAATGCGTGGGGATGAATATACAAAAAACCTTGACCGGTTGGGCCCATGAGCCATTTGTGCCCGGAAACAGCCAAAAAATCGACTGGTGTTTTCCGGACATCGATATCGAGTGCTCCGACACCTTGGACGGCATCGACAAACAGCAGGATATTTTTGCGACGACACATCTCCCCTATTCTTTCCAGATCCCATTTAAAACCATCATCATATTCCACGTATGATATTGCCAGCAATTTTGTATTCTCGCCCAATTCCTTGTCGAGCATCTCATAAGCTGAGGATTCATGCGGCAAAACAGGTGTTTTTATTTTGACATTCCTGGATTGTAGATTGGTCCAGGGATAGATATTTGCAGGAAACTGGTTCCGGGGTACTAAAATATGTTCATGGCTTTTAACGGTGATCCCTTGCGCAATCAGCATAGCTGCTGTACTCACATTGGCAACAAAGGCGACGTTTTGAGTATGCGCATTAATCAGCTTAGCTGCACAGTTTCGTACGCGTTCAACGTTGTCGATCCATTTCTGCACCGCCAATTCACCTGCTCGCATATCGAGTTGATATTCATCGATGGTCGAAACAATTTTCTCGCCCATGGGCGCCATCGCTGCATGATTGAGAAAAATATGTGATCGCGTAATGGGAAAAAGTGATCTGTATGATTCCATGGAAATCCCGTTATATCCATAACAAAAGGCGAGATCGTACTCGCCTTTTGTTATTTTACAAAATTTTATACTTAATTAAAAGGATTTTTATTCTTTATCCTTTCCGAATTTTTGTTCTGTGAGCCTCAGAAAAGGTTTCATCAAATCCATGGGTAATGGAAATACGATGGTTGAATTATTTACCGAAGCAATTTCATTCAATGTCTGCAAATAGCGCAGTTGCAAGGCTTGTGGATATTTGGAAATCACGTTCGCCGCGTCTGACAATGTCTCGGAAGCTTCAAACTCACCTTTTGCGTGGATCACTTTGGCACGGCGTTCACGTTCGGCTTCGGCTTGGCGGGCCATGGCGCGTTGCATGGATTCGGGCAAGTCGATATGCTTGACCTCAACCAGTGACACTTTTATTCCCCAGGGATCGGTTTGGCTATCGATAATCCCCTGCAATTCCTGATTGATCCTGTCACGCTTGGAAAGCAGGTCGTCCAATTCTGCCTGGCCGATGATACTGCGTAATGTCGTCTGAGAAAGCTGTGAGGTGGCATAGAGATAATCCTCGACTTCTACAATAGCCTTATTGGGATCGATCACACGAAAATAGAGAACTGCATTCACTTTGACCGACACATTATCTCTGGTGATAATATCCTGAGGCGGAACATCCATGACAATAGTTCTCAGGCTTACTTTGACCATCCGATCGAAAACCGGGATGATAAATATGATACCCGGTCCTTTGGAAGCCACGAGGCGTCCCAAACGAAAGATAACCCCGCGTTCATATTCCCGCAAGATCTTGATAGCGCTGGTCAGCAGTAAGACAAGAAAAATAACAAGAATGACAAGTGGTGAAATCATGACAACCTCCCTTGAATGGACTCGGTTTATTAGGAACGTTTTATTTTTTTGACATTTAACATCAACCCGTCGACCTGTCGAACAACGATTCGCTCACCTTGTTGAATGGTTTGATCGCTGCTGGCTTTCCAAATCTCACCTTGAACTTTGACGTCCCCTTCTTTTTCCGGTGAGATATCCGAGAGCACGATTCCTTTTGCATCGACGAGTCCTTCTTTACCCGTGGTCGGTTTCGACATTCTGGCTTTTAGGGCCAGACCAAGGGCAAAAACAATAAACAGACCCGTCAAAACTGCGACGCTCAAGGCCACCTGCCAGTCCACCCCGAAATTGAAACCGGGCGTCTCTTCAAACAACAATAGTGCTCCCAGAAACATGGCTGCAATTCCTCCTACCGTTAGTATGCCAAAACTGGTAACTTTGATTTCGAGTACGAATAAAATGAGTGCGAGCAAAATGAGCAACACTCCTGCCGACCTGACCGGCAATGTCTGCAGCGCAAAGAAAGCGAGGATCAGAAAAATAGCACCCAGAATGCCCGGGATCATGGCACCGGGATTTTGCAACTCAAAAAACAAGCCATAAATACCCAACATCATAAGAATATAGGCGATGTTGGGATTGACGATTTTATTGAGAATACGATATCGCCAATTCATCTCCAAGGTCACGACCTGTGCATTGTCGGTATCGAGAACGGCTTGCTGATCATCACCGATGGTCACGGTATCGCCGTCGATGGTGTCGAGAAGCTCATTTTCTGTAAAGCAGACGTAATCGATGACATTGATCTCGAGTGCCTCATCTTCATTGATACTGACGCTCTTGCGCACGGCTTGTTCGGCCCAATCGGCATTGCGATCTCGTTTTTCCGCGATCCCACGGGCCCAGGCAGAAGCCCAGTTGGTCACTTTTTCACCCATAACCTGACTGGTGTCTTGTTGCCCGCCAATACCTACCGGATGTGCAGCACCGATGTTGGTGCCTTCGGCCATTATTGCGATATGGCAGCACATCGTAATAAATACACCGGCAGATACGGCACCAGATCCACTAGGTGCCACATACATCACCACCGGTACGGGTGATTGGAGAATGGCTTTGACAATATCTTTTGTAGATTCAAGCAAGCCACCAGGAGTATCCATCTGGATCAAGAGACATTCAAAGTTTTCTTCATCGGCTCTCTCAATTCCATCTTTGATATATTCAAGCGTGACCGGATTGATGTCACTGTCTATGATAATCTTGAGAACACGGGTTTGCTCATCCTGAGCAAAAACCGTCGAGATAAGACCCATGCTCAGCAGTAAAAGATTGATTATTTGTTTCATGATTTTCTCACAAGTTAGGAACCATTTTATTCTACAATAGCAAGACAGCATTCAAGTTTTTACTTGATTTTTAGACCAGATTTTAACACATTGCTATTAGACGCCTGTAGGTAGGTTCGGCAAAAATGAACCAACACCTTTATGTTGGGAGCTTAGCTCTGGATATGTATTACAGGCCTCCACGTTGTTAGCGTGTCGAGGAAGTAAAAAATATTCAGGCGGTGCCCACTGTGTCCGAGTCGGGTTCATTTACGCCCAACCTTTTCCTGCAGGCATTAATTTTTTCCAGCGCTTCTTCCCGCGTTTCTGCGGTTTCAAAATAATCCATCACCTGCATCCGCTGCAAGACCTCCAACAGCAATGAATGTAAACCCAATAAAACCAAACATCTTTTTTGTCGTTCCATCTTTTCTCTGGCCCAGAGCAATACACCGATCCCCGTACTGTTCATAACAGAGGTTTCGGACAGATCAAGTACAATATGCTGATCATGCTCATTGATCAAATTAGCCATATCTGTATGAAACAGATCGGCTGTTTTCATAAAAATCCGGCGCTCGGGTACACACGCAAGCAATACGGTTCGATGTTCTCTCAGTTCAATAATTTGCATAATTCTCTAGTTTTGTATGATCCAATATTTGCCATTTTCATTCTGAACAGGTTTTAGACCAAAACGATTATCTGCTCGAAGCCGATCACGAAACAGATAATAAAGATCGCCGATGATCGCCCGGCTCTGGGCAAAATAAGAGTGCCCCATAAAATCTCCTGAAGCCTGTGTGGCATCGATGGTTTCGACATTGGGCATAATGATAACTCTCTCTCCTGCCCGCTCATATCCATGTACCTTTTTAGAGGCGAGCAAAGCTCTGTCTTGTGAGGATACATATAGAGTAATCGGTACACCACTCTGATTTATTTCAGGAATTAAATTATTCTGCATTACCTGTGCATCCACATCTGGCGCAATAAAGACGATTTCTTTAATATTAGAAAGCGCTTCTTTTTCTTTGCTGCTCGCCAAGCTGGCAAGTACTTGTGATAATGCCCGGTTGCCCATGCTATGCGCCATAAGAAAGATTTGATCTGCTTGTGAGTAGATCATCAGATCTTGCAAGAACCTCTTGAAATTGGATTGAGTCCATTGAATGTTAGTTTCATCCACGGTGTAACCCGATAGAGAAGCCTGAGAAGGCCAGCTATAAAAAACCGCTGCACCGGTGAAATCGAGATCATAGGCGAATTGTCCGGCTCGCCGGGCAGCATCTTCAAAACTGACATTATAACCATGAATAAACATAAACAGACGGCGCTGGGCTGATGTTTTGACATAGCGGGCAATATCCGCAAAAAAGAGGCTGTCGTTGTTAGAGATCAGTGCCTCCTGTACCATTACATGTTTTTGAGGTTCCATGCCTCCCCAAAATTTCATACCAGAAGGCGATTCGAGCACGCCGATGCGGTGATCTGGTGGCAAAGAAATACGACAAATTCCGTAGGTGAGGTCACCGCGTTCGGGCCCAAATAACAATGGAGCCTTACTGGTATCACCAGAACTCCGATCCGTTGCAAAAAAAGCGTTGACCTGAATCAAGCCATCCGCATCTTTGGGATAGAGGTCAAAATGGTTAACCTCAGGAGTCACGACATCGGGTTTTGTGGGACCACACCCGGACGTCAGTTGCAGGCAAAGAACAAAACTCAGGCAGAGCAAGGCAAAACGATTCCTGACTATTGGTAGATTTCCCATAGCACTCTCACAATTTTATCCATGCACCTCTAAAAATCGACCCTTAAAGATGGTAAAAAGAATGGTTTGAAGCAAGAGGAAAATCACGTAATAAGAGAACGGTCGAGGGTACGATACTGGATAGCTTCACTGATATGGTCGCTTTTGATATCACTCGATTCAGCCAGGTCAGCAATCGTGCGCGCTACCTTGAGAATACGGTCATAGGCTCGTGCCGAGAGTCCATAGCTGTTGATGGCTGTACGCATGAGTTCTTCAGAAGGATTGTCCAGTCTGCAAGTACGCCTAATCTCGCGTGATTCCATGCGTGCGTTGCAATAGGTATGAGGTGAATCCGTAAAACGGCCTTGCTGACGCTTCCGTGCCTGTTCCACGCGCTCGCGAATATTGTATGACGGTTCGCCCATGCGATTGCTGGCCAGCTCTTTGTATTTTACCGTGGGAACATCCAGATGGATATCGATGCGATCGAGTAAAGGTCCGGATATCTTGGCCATATATCGCTGGATGTTAGGAATACTGCAGGTACAGGTTCGATTGGGATCGGTGTAATAACCGCAGGGACAGGGATTCATGGCTGCGGCGAGCATAAATGTTGCCGGATAGGTCAGGGATAATAATGCACGGGAAATGGTCACTTGGCCGTCTTCCAGGGGTTGGCGCAAAACCTCGAGTACATTTTTCTTGAATTCGGGTAGTTCATCGAGAAATAGCACGCCGTGATGAGCGAGACTGACCTCACCGGGTTTTGGGATGGTACCACCACCGATGAGTCCGGCATCGCTGATGGTATGGTGCGGCGAGCGAAACGGTCTCGTGGTGATGAGGGCTTCGTGATTATTGAGAATGCCGGCCACAGAGTGGATCTTGGTGGTTTCGAGTGCTTCCGCCAGACTCATATCCGGAAGAATAGTCGGAAGACGCTTGGCCAGCATGGTCTTGCCCGAGCCCGGCGGACCGATCATGATGACATTATGACCGCCTGCGGCCGCCACTTCCAAGGCGCGCTTGGCGTGCTCCTGACCTTTGACATCCATAAAATCGAATTTATGGCGCTGTTGTTGTCCCAGCATCTGGCGGTTATCCACATGAAAGGGCTCAATAGTGATCTGGTCATTGAGAAACAGGATAGCCTGTTCCAGGGTACATACCGGAATCACGTCCAGCCCTCCTACCAATGCCGCTTCTTTGGCATTCTGTTCAGGAATGATCAGTCCTTTGAAGGAATGTTTTTTGAATTCCACGGCAATAGACAACACCCCGCGTACCGGACGCAACTGGCCATCGAGACCCAGCTCACCCAGGATACCGTATTCCTGCAGATGACAGGATTTGATGATGCCGTCTGCTGACAGGATCCCCACGGCCAGCGGCAGGTCGAATGCGGCTCCCTCCTTTTTCACATCAGCCGGAGCCAGATTGATGATGATGCGCTTGAGTGGAAATTTGATTTCGGAATTTTTAACTGCTGATTGCACGCGCTCGCGCGCTTCGCGTACTGCCCCCTCTGGCAATCCCACCATAGCAAAATAGGGCAGATTCCCTTCAATGTGCGTCTCGACCTTTACGATATAAGCATTGATCCCGAGCACGGCGGCACTGTGTACGAGTGTGAACATAAATTCCCCGACTTGCACGATAATAATAGAGGAATATATATAAATAAAAACAAAAAAGCAACCGTTTACTGGCATTGAGCAAGATTTATGGCTTGACCATGGCTTTTAATGTTTAATATGATAACATGATTAGTTTGATGAGCAAGAAAAGAAATAGTGATTTGTATGATTTTCATTCAAATCAACGCAAACAAAATTGTCACAGTCCATCACAAATCACGATAATCATAGAAAACTCTGTCCATGTTTACTCTTTAAGAATAGCATCGGGATCCCAAATCGTCGCTGCGATGGTGCGCAAATCCTGTCCTTTTGGATGAAAATAGTAGACCGTGACGCACTTTCCATCGGGACGCTGAACGGTACGGGGATAGCCCAGATCCCAGCTCGCGCCGTCGCTCCGCAGAATAATTTCCCGGCTCCAGGACTGGCCCTCGTCATGGGATATCCGAGCACGGATCCCATAAGGTGCATGACGCCAGCCATAGGTCATGGCGAGAGAGCCGTCGGCCAACCGGGTTAGAGTGGCGGGGCTACCGGCAGTATCGATATAGGGTTGATCGAGCTGGTACCAGGAGTGACCATCATCAGGAGAGATATAGCCTTCAAGCCACCATCGTTTTTGGCCGTCGAATCTTCCGCCGCGGCGAATGATGCTGAGATAGGCATCTGTTTCGAGCGCCACCGTGGCTGGCATAATGGCATAGCCATAGTCAGCCGGTGGTTGTTTTCCGATCCATCCGACGAGATTCCATGTCTGGCCGCCGTCTGTGGTTCGCATGCACAAAGTTTGTCCTTCACCGCCTCCCTCCTTTTCTGCAGCCACAAAAGCCGAAACACGGTCACGGCCTTCGATGATATAATCCGTACGGCTGAGCAATCCTGGTCGGCCAAATGTGGGTAGCATATAGGGACCTTGCCATGATTGGCAGCGATCAAAGGAATAATAGAGAGAGCTCCCGTTAAACCTCAGGGCGAGATCAGGATCGGTAAAATCGATCCCTTGCTGCAAAGTGGCCGGAGCCTCAGCAGCATTTGGCTGCCCTGCATCACCCGGGGTTTCTACGCTCCATGTTTCCCCTCCATCCAGACTGCGCGCCACTACCCGCTCAGATGGCCGGTCCCGGTCGATATCATGACCACCGGTGGGGTTTTCTTTATAATAACCGAGCGAAAACCCGACCACGATCTCTTGATCCCAGGACCAGATACCGTTATTGGCAGGCCATCCGGCAAACCGACCGGCTTCCGAATAGATCTCTGTGTGGTGAATATCCTTGTCGGCACTTTGTGCAACTGCACTCAAAATAATGATCAAAGCACATATTGAAATATAAAGTGTACGATCCATGGGTTATCCTTTCCTTTTTTCTGATTTGCTTTCGCTGAGATCCTATCCAGAGCGGCACAATTCTTCTCATGCCAATTTACGGTCTGGATTATTCGTTGTTGGATCACCAGTTGCTTGTCTGTGGATTTATTCTTTCTCTTTCAATACCAGCTCCCCGAATCGATTCATGCCTGCACCACCGTCAGAGCCCGCGTCATAGACATAACCATAAACGCGCACACCATCTTTGCGTGTGTAAACGCTTCCACGAACCCAGGATCCTAAAATTTTGTCGACCAGAAGCGTTGGGGGCTGCCATCCTCCGCTGTCATGGGTGGTATAAATACTATGGGACGATTCTTCAATGAACAACACATGTACGGTTGCGCCATCGAGAACAGCATCGGCACCTGCTTGCTGTGAATCGACGGCATCCGTAACGACCTTGCGGTCCGTTACCTTGACAGCAGCCGTGGGAGGCCTAGCATCAATGATGCGTCGCTCCCAGAGGTGTCCGTTTGCGAGCCGGTAGATAATTACGACCTCATTTCTTTGAGGAATATAAACAAGCGGAAGTACGGCACCAAATTCTGCCCGTGACGTTCCGGCATTTTTGGCGATCTGTTGTCTGGGTAAAAGAGTTCCATCCGGTATTAGCTGTCGATACCATATAGACCCATCGGTTCCATAATAAGCGAGATGAATGATATCATTCACACCGAGTACCGCTTGTGGTCCGGCCTGATCAGGCGGGATATCGGAATCCAGGGTGTGTCGCTGGCTCCAGGTGCCAGCGACGGAACGAATACTGTAATGGATTTTTGCCTGGCCAAGATAAAAGGCTACAATGCTTCCGTCACTCCGCACGACCAATGAGGTAGTTTGGGCGACAGCCTCTGCAGACCCGGCCAATTCATCGCGAATGCCCCAGGTATCGGGATAGGTCGGGTGATCAGAGGTACGAAAAGCATGATAACGAACCGATTCAGTTACCTGGTGAAGGATATGAATCGTATCACCAACCCGTCGCGAGTCAACAGATTCGAGATCATTTGTCTCGGGGCGGTTTGCGCCATCTATTTCTTGCCAGGTGCGACCATTGTCAGTAGATTTTATCATCATGAACAAATTATCCGTCTCTGTCGGCTCTATCATAAAGTACAGATCGCCGTTTAAAGCCTTCCAGGGGCCAATACGGCCGGGATTCTCTATATATGTTCCACCGACATGACCAGGTGCGATGGAAAGCGAGAGTACAGGATTTTTATGGTTTTTCATTAAAGCGCCGGTAGCATCGACCATTCTTAACTCGAATGAGTCATTATCATTATTGGTCACGGCCCCATCGGCAAAGCGACGTATGACCAGCGGCCATTCAAACTCGCCATGCACAGATGATCCGTTCCATACCGGTGTGTGATCAGACAGATTCATCCCCATCCCAGCCTGGAAAGAGGTCGAAGAACCATCGAGCAGATCTTCGGTTATCATGCCATGTTTGTAGGCCGGGCAGCTGACGATGCTGATACGGGGGGTTTTTGCTTCACCCGAAAAGGTAAATTGCTGAAAATCGACACCGCAATTTGCCGGAACCTGAAAGCCGGGATATGTGAACGAGACATCATCCACCAGCGGGGCCTCCAATTCTAGATGATCATTTTGAAAATTGACCTCGATGCTCTGATCGCCAACCTGAATTTCGATGTCGAGCCATTGGCCAACCGGAATTTCCGCTTTTCCCTCTGTCAGCGTCATCTCGATACCATCGATTCGCTGGCTTAAACGAATACTGCCGGCAGAAGGATCAAGCCGGACAAGGCAGTGATTGTTATTATCAACATAACCCATCAAGAAGGTGATCCCGTTATGATTGTCCGGGACCAGGCGGAAGCGGGGTTCCATCTCTGTAACCTCCCATGGCGGGATAAAAAGCCCAACCAATACTCCTCGACTTGCCTTTGCTCGAAGAATATTTTGTTGCTTAACAGTCGATATGACCAGTTCGGCCGAATCACCTTTTACAACGGTCCAGCCAGCGGGACTCGTACCGGCCTTTAGATCTTTAAAATTCATGCTTATTTCACGAAGGGGGTGAGGAAAATCGTACGACTCGACATGGATCCAGTTTCCCTTATTTCTTCGATACTGAAGCCGAAACTGTTGATCACCAACTGATCCAGCAGAACGCTCTATTTCAAACCGAACTCGAAAGGGTTGATCGGCAATCACGGTGACGTTTTTATCGAGGTCACCAGCCCAGCCATGGTCAGAATTTAGCGACGCAGCAAAATCAGAACGAATACGAAAGCCAGGCTCACCGTTCTTGACCTCCGTCATATCAGTATCTGCACAGGCGGTGAATAGTACTATGCCTAGGAGCAGGGTAAAAATCAAATCATGTTTCATTATCACCTCATTCAAATAAAGGTATTCCGTTCATTGAATCTAGTGTTAGAACCGGTGAATAGTCAAACACTCTATATTTAATGAACACAATCATTATTAAAACTCGATTAAAATGAGATTAAAAAAATTTAATTTGGTTTTTTATAGGCAGCGGAGAGCAGTACATTACACTCTTAATGGCGGTCATGAGTGTGACTGCTATCTCGGAAAAAATTGACAAGGTGATACCCGGCCTTAACAATAATGTCTTTCGCTTATTTTGCCAGAGCTATTCGATCAATCCAAAATCTCGTCACACACTTGCGTCAAAACCTCCAGGCCTTCGAGTAATGCCTCTTTTGTAATGGTCAGAGGCGGACAAATTTTGATGCATTGTCCTCCGGTGCCTACCGGT
>CAYNUX010000103.1:0-10856 GCA_964400115.1 uncultured Cytophagia bacterium | reverse complement strand
CCTTTGGTCAATCCAAACAAATCCCAGCTGTGCTGATCAAAAACCTTTTAAATGCCAAGCAAGGGTAGCCTCAAAGACGTATTTTTAAAGTAATCATTCTTGTCGTTTGCTGCAATCAAAAAACAACAAATGATGTAACGACCGACCTTTTTCTAAAACAATCCGATCATTCCGCAGAATAAAAGAGTTGACTGTTTACCAGGGAAAGAGTAAGTTTATAAAAAAATCAGAGAGAGAGAAAATTTCCAAGGAAGCAATCATGAAATCAATGAATCCGAATCGACGCGACTTTTTAAGACAGCTGGGAACAGGCGTGGCTGGAATATCGGCCCTTTCGTTGTTGTCCTCTTGCAATCAAAAGAAAAAACGCCCAAATATCCTTTTCATCATGAGTGACGACCACGCCAAACAAGCCATCAGTTGCTATGGCAGCGATTTGATCCAGACCCCTCATATCGACCGTCTGGCAAAAGAAGGACTACAATTCAACACCAGTTTTGTCACCAATTCCATATGTGCGCCCAGCCGGGCCGTCTTGCTCACCGGAAAATACAGCCATAAAAACGGTTTGCGTGACAATCGCGATACCTTTGACGGTTCACAGCAGACCTTTCCCAAATTGTTACAGCAAGCCGGTTATCTCACTGCCATTATCGGTAAATGGCATTTAAAGAGCACACCTACCGGCTTTGATATGTATAAAATTCTGCGTGGTCAGGGCGAGTATTACAATCCTCTGATTATCGATCAAGAGGGCGAAAGAACTATCGAGGGGTATACCACGGATATCATCACGGATCTGGCCATCGAAACGCTGGAAACCCGCAACCCGGATCAGCCGTTCTGTATGCTGGTACACCACAAGGCCCCGCATCGCAACTGGATGCCCAATCTCAAACACCTGGATGCCTATAGCGATGAGGATCTGTCATTGCCCGAAACCTTTTGGGATGACTATGATAACCGGTGTCCGGCTGCACGTGAAGCGGACATGCAGATCAAAGATATGTTTCTGTCACATGACATGAAACTGTTACCCCGTGATTATGGCACCGAAACCGGCAGCGGCGGCCAGGGCAAGGTCACCGGCGAAGACAATATCGGGCACCGCCAGCAATTGAATGCCGAGCAACGGAAAAAGTGGGATGCCCATTATGAAAAAATGCGTCAGGAATACCGCGAGACCGACCTCAAAGGCAAAGAATTGACAAAATGGAAGTATCAGCGCTATATCAAGGACTATTTACGCTGTATCCTTTCCGTGGACGAGAATATTGGCCATCTGCTCGATTATCTCGATTCCTCGGGACTGGCAGACAATACTCTGGTCATTTATACGTCAGATCAGGGATTCTATCTCGGAGAACACGGCTGGTATGACAAACGTTTTATGTATGAAGAATCGCTGGGCATGCCCCTGCTTGTGCGGCATCCCAACATGATCAAAGCCGGGACAACATCCGAGGATATCGTGCTCAATCTCGATTTTGCACCCACGTTTCTCGATCTGGCAGGACTGGAAAAGCCCTCTGATATGCAGGGCCAATCCCTGCGGCCGCTTTTACAGGGAAAAACCCCTTTAGACTGGCGTAAATCTATGTACTATCATTATTATGAATATCCGCATGGCTGGCATACGGTCAAACGCCATTATGGCGTGCGAACGAATCGTTATAAACTGATCCATTTCTATGAGGATATCGATTGCTGGGAGCTTTTTGATCTGCAAAAGGATCCGCACGAACTCAACAGTGTCTATGATGACCCCGCTTATGCCGACGTACAAAAAAATCTGACCACAGAACTGAAACGGCTGAGGGAATTCTATGGAGATGAGACCGGGACCCCCATAGAGTAAACGTAAACAAGGATGACCTGGCGTTCGCTGCTTCTCCGAGTCAAGAGGCACCGCTGATCACTTGATGAACAAAGACTTTATCACGTATACCCTCTGCGGTGTCTCTACCCGAATCAAATAACTTCCTGTCGGATACCCGGCCGCAGACCAGGTGACATGATAAGAACCGGCTGCCATTTCGCGATCCAGCAGCACGTCTGATTCCTGTCCCAGAACAGAACAGACCGACACTTTGATGTGCATGGATTTGTCGAGGTTGAAAGAAATGGTCGTCCGGGTGTTGAACGGATTGGGATAATTTTGTCCGAGTTTAAAAGCGTGGGGCGATTTTGAGGCCCTGGCAATTTGGGTCGCAGCGATGGCCCGTTCTCGCTGCAAAGCCTCCAAAAAGTAATAGTCCGCATAAATTGCGCCGCGCTCGATATCCCCTTTCCATTGACAGGCGCGCCTCAGAATCGATTCATAGAGCGTTCCCTCTGACAGATAGCTTGTCATCAAAGACCGCAATATATTTCTGGCTGCTGCGAGATATTTTTGTCTCCCGGCATATTCGGATAATTCATACAACGCCGCACAGGCAATGGCGGCTGCCGATGCATCTTTGGGTACCCTGGGGATAGCCGGGTCATCAAAATCATAAAATGGTACCGAATCTGCAGGTAAATGGGATATAAAATAATCTGCCATCATAATGGCAGTATCCAAAAACTGCTGATCTCCGGTATAACGCACCATCATGGTGTAACCATACAATCCCCAGGCCTGGCCGCGCGACCAGGTGGAAGAATCGGCATATCCCTGCCGGGTTTCCTGAGATACAATATTGCCACTATCATCAAAATCCACCACATGAAAAGTACTGCCGTCCTCACGAACATGACTCTGAACAGTTTTTTTCGCATGCGATATCGCCATATCGCGATGCTCTGACGGGCCTCCATTCGCTGCTGACCACATGAGAAGCTCCAGGTTCATCATATTGTCGATGATAACGGGAAAATTCCAGTTCCCCCAGCTCCATGAACGGATACAGCCGATTCCAGGATCATACCGCTTGGCCAGTGACCCTGCAGCATTGAAAAGCACGGATTTGTATTCCTCACGATTCGCTAACCGCAGACCCTGTCCAAAACTGCACATGATACGAAATCCGATATCATGATCGCCGCTATCATATTGCTCGGGCGCCAGATCCAGAGTCCATCGTTCAGCCGGCTCCTGCCATTTTGTCTCGCCGGTCAGGTCTGACAAAAGCCATAAACACCCCGCAAAGAAACCGCTGGTCCATCCTGAACGGGCGGTCATTTTCCAGGTCCCGTATTCATCGGTGACCTTGGGATGCTGAGTCGAATCGGGTTGATACCCGATAAAGGTTTCCAAATGCCGGGCACTGTATTCGACGGTCTGGCCGACCAGATCATCCAGGGGTTGTGCATGGACAAGAGTCAGAGTGAAAAAAAGCAGCAAGATCCACATCATTTTTTGCATAACATCTCCGGTGTGGTTAAAGTGTCTCATTCTTGTGGTCTGCAGGCTATTGCAGATTACTTGCAAACGTCATCCTGCAGCCCTTGCAGGATCCATAGCTGCTGGCGGAAAGCGATGGTAAAACTATCGCAGCTCAGGATAAACATCCAGCAACAATTCAAAACGGTACCCTCGGGATTTGAGCTCAGAGATCAATTCATCGAGACGGTGATAGAATTTATCCGGACGTTCATCCACCGTCCCGATATGCATGAGCAATAAAAACCCGTTCAATCCATGCTCGGATTCGCTCTCTATGTGCAGGATTTTTTGATAAATTCTGTCGCTGCTCCAGTATTGATCGCCCATCTTCGGGGTGGTATAATCGGCATTGGAATAGGTGCCGGGTGTAAAATTGATCAATGTCAAACCCAGCTCTTTTGTCCATTTGCTGATGGTCTGATTATACCATTCATAGGGCGGTAAAAAGAGCGGAGCATCTTTTTTTTCGATGCCAAACGTTTGCATGGCTTTATAATTATTGGCTAGGTCGCGGATAAACTCCTCCTTACTCACCAATAGGGAGTCGCGATGTTCCCAATCTGCGTAAAGCAGATGCTTGTCCGAGTGCGCCCCCAGATAATGGCCATCTTGTTTCAGTGTCGAAATCAGCTGCCGGTTTTTGGGATGGCGATAAAAATCACCGGTGAAAAAGAAATGGGCTTTCACCTCTTGTTTTCTGAGGGTTTCTACGATCGTCTCCCCTCCTTCGCTGTGATCCCCTCCGGTAAAAACAAGATGGATAATCTTTTGATCTGTATCGCCACGTTCCAGAGCTCCATAACGCCACTGCATAAAAGAATCCTTTCCGTCCCTGGCCGGTTCAGCCAGAGAAGCGAAAAACGGAATCAAACAGGCTGTACCATCCATGGTAGGTTCGTTGGTTGAATAATCTCCATAATCGTCATGATAGACGCAAAGATCAGATTGAAATTGGGCATACTCGTCCTCGTCGTGCAGGGTGAGTCCGATCAACCGGTCAAAGATCGACGTATAGACCGGCCCGTCTACCAGGCCACCATCGATAGAGTAATCGAATACCGCTGTAAAGGCGGAATGAGGATCCACAGGTGTATCGCCATGCTCAGGATAGCCGACAATCATGCTGGTGCCCCAGGGATTGCACCCCAGTAACCAGTCACGCATGGCAGCCTTGAGCTCGGAAAACTGTCTGTCCCGGGTCACCGATTCATAGAGCTGGATCTGAGATAGTAAAGCCGTGACCAAATTGTTAGAGCACCAGATAAAAGGCACCCCCACATAAAAACCGTTTTCACGTCCTTTCTGCTCTACTCTATGAATCCCCTGGTACAGATAATAGATAAATTTACCTTTGTATTGTGAACCGGCCCATTGAGCGATACGATAATGTCCCACATTGAAAAAGGGATACCATTGATAGTGGCGTGCCGAATCAGCTCCCATCCAGGGAGTCACAGGCTCGATATCGCCCCAAACCATGGCCTGGTCGAGATACACCGGATCTCCTTCCAGTTTATATAGCTGCGCTGCTGCCAGCTCCATATCATCGACATAGTTTTGTTCTTCATAGAAATAGGGGGCCAGATAACTGGCGGTCTGGCAGACCCCGAGATCGCTCTTGCCATATTCATAGGCATCGATGGCTTTACCGGCGATACGCCGAGAAAAATCCGGATAATAGTCATGCAAAAGTTCGGCCCCCAGCGCAAAGGCAGAGGCGAATTTCCCGGCTGTGGAAGAGACGCCTGTCGTCCGATTCTTATAGACAGAAAGCCCTTGCTTTTTTCCGGTGACAAAATAGACCGGACGCTCCCATCCCTTACCATATCGTATCGAATCCAGTGTCGGCAGAGTGAACTTGCGATGATCGCGATCATCGGCGATCTGGTTGAACATCATGGCAGAGTCAGGATTCATCTTGTCCAGCCAATCCAGTCCCCATTTGGCTTCGTCCAGGATATCGGGAATGCCATTGCTTCCGGGATCACCATTTGCCTGGTAATGATCGCCAAAGGCATGCGGAAAAAGCTCCCAGGCGAGCAGCATCTGATATACGGCATTGGCCGAAGTGGCCACATACTGCAAATAATCGGATGCATCGTGCCATCCTCCGGTCACATCGATGTGGGTTGAATCGAGGGTAGGATGATCCACGATAAAACCATCGCGAGTGTGACAGGAATCTTTGAGGAAAGGATTATATCCACAGCGCTGCTGGCGCATATAGTTGAGCAAAAAATCAGCAGCACCATTGTAAATATCATCAGCGATCGTGAACCGGGGTGATTCCACAGATCCGCATCGGATGACAAACGTGCCCTGTCCTCGAAACAGAGTAAAGTCCAGTCGCCGGGTATGCTCGAAACAGGCATACGGGCCCTGATCAAATCCGGGTGAGCGCGAAAACACTACTCTGTCTGTCAAAACATCGATGATCTCAAATGAGTCGCCGAAAATGGGTTCTTTACTTCCCAAAACAGCGATTTTGATCGATTCGGGGGTATATCCGGCCTGATTGATACGGATCCGGCCCTCCTGAGCCCACCCCCCACCTGCCATAAGCCATATAATAATTACGGCTGTTTGCTTGATCACCAGTTCTCCCGGGTTTTCAAATCAGAGACAACAATTTATGACAAGATAAATATTTTAATTTTAGAGTTCAAGCAGGAAAGCACATTATGCGATCTGGGTTGGAAATAGACCGCCGGGGTCGTCCTGCTTCCTCCGAAATCACCTTTATTACCCTCCAGGCTGTTGATCATGGGGCAGCGCGCAAACTTGTAAGACAGTGCTCGTTCTACAACACCTCGGGGAAATAATCGCCGGTGTGTACTTGCCGAAAAGGGTTAATTCACCAAAAATGGGTGAATTAACCCAATCGATCCCAAAGTAGCTGTTCATCGATTTTTAATTCAATTATCACCGTCAAAAAAAGCGATAACTCAAGTTTATTAATTACAATATATTAACCGAGAACAACCTCACCTGATCGAAATCAAGACAATGAACGAACACTCACACAATGGTTTATTCCCTATGGCATTAATATTGCAAATGAAAGGATAAACAAAACGATGATCAGTATCATCCTCCCCGCAGCATAAAAGATTTCTTGTAGCTAATTTAATATTTCCGGCTATTGAATTCGTACCGGATAAAAAACAAACCAAAACCATCGAGAAATCTTTTTGGGCATTGAGATTTTAATCAGCACTCATGTATTGCAACCAAGTAAAAAGGAGGCCGAAATGCAATCCAGGACAAAATTAATTCTTTTAGCACTGCTGATGTTTTCCTTTCAAAGCATATTGTCTGCTCAACTTGTGGTAAAATCACAGGATGGCAGTGCCCGCCTGATGACCGTAACAGAAGGAGGCAATGTAGGTATCGGTCTTGGCAACGTCGATCCGACATCAAAACTTCATACAAAAGGTTCGGTACGCATGGAATCGCTTGCCGATGGCAGCAGTAACACCACGGTACTCACGGTGAATGGAAACGGAGTTTTGGGTACCCGCACATTAAACAACTGGAGTCGCCAGGGATTGAGTGTCAATCCGGGTAGTGAAACGACCTCTATTATCGATATCAGCGGCAGCAATAATGATGTCACATTACAAGAAGGCGATGGCATCAGTCTGACGGAAAGCGGAAACACGATTACTATATCGCGAGGATATTCAGCCGCGGATTTTAGAGTCATGACCTGGAATGGCAAAGTCGGTCAACAGAGCAGCGGTTGGAATAGATATGATGGCTCAACCTGGGGCAGTTCACAAGATTGGGCGCTCGACTTTGTATCGCATCGATTTTTAGCGCTGGTCACCGAATCCAGAGTGGTACGCGGCACCTATAGGTGTGAATACCAATTGCAGTATTTGGATGGGGCAAACAACTGGCAAAATGCCACAAACTATCTCGATGCCTGGCAAATGTCAACAGGGGACGGAATCACCGATGTAAACAAAGTGGAATGGGATCTTGCTCCTCTGAGGTTACCCGCCGGTCATCCTATCCGTATTCAAATCACGCCGACAAATAATGCTGATGGTGATGACAGTCAATGTGCTGTACTTTATGCGGTGCATTCAAATGTAGCAGGTAAATTCTTTGAACCCTGGAATAAATTTGATTATTATAGAGGGCACTAGAGATCGATCGATCGATACAAAAAATCGGTCCTGTTTTCTTATAATTTGATAGGCGAACTGACCAGACAATTTTGTAAAATGAACGTATTTCCGAAACAAATTCCATTCACGCTTGACCGTCGAAACATTTCTATGATTAAGCATCGGGAATAGCAATGCAAGGGTTATGCAAGTCAAGCGGACTGGCATAACCCTTTCACTTTGCATGACAAAACCGACAACAACTCTTTTAGAACCTGACCCACTCGGGGCAATACACCGATTCACAACGATCAGGCAGCATAACCCAATGTGAACAGTATCCTACTTGATCAACATCATCTTGATGGTCTTGACCGATTCTGCAGTCACCAAACGGGCAAAATAGACACCACTGGAAAGATCCCCGGCTTGCCAGTCTATCGTATATGTACCCGCACCCTGGCGCTGGTCGAACAGCATCTCTAATTGTCGTCCCAACACATCATAGATCGCCAATTGCACACGCCCGGATTGCGGCAAGGTATAGGAAATAGTGGTCCCCGGATTAAAGGGATTGGGATAATTTTGCAACGTCAAAAAATCATCCGGCTGCTGCGGTTGTTCATTCACTCCGGTATAAGAAAGGGCCGGCAACTCGCGTCCTGCACCGAATCGATTGCCTTTGGCATCGGCGAGATAGATGTTGACCCAATCGGGTCTCTGTGGCAGTTTTCCGGCTTTGACTTTATCACCCCATTCTTTGTCGGTAAAGCGTTTGAAATTCTTTGTAATCTCTTCATAATAGGACATGACTGCCCCCACATAGGCCATGGGTTGAAAATCGGCCGATGGCGCATCGGCGATAAATACACCCAGGTTGATCTTTCCTACCCCAACATGCAGCACATGCCCCACCATGGCGCCATTCTGATCTGTGGGTTGGGTGTGTACGTCCGCAACCAGATAATCACTGCCTTCATAATTGGAAATACCATAATCCCGCAGCCGGTAATACAGATCCGCATACCAACCGGAAAATGGCGGAGCCCCGCTGCCCATTTCGCGAAACAGCATGCGCTGGAGCCAGTCGATTTCCTGCTCGCTAAAGGCCTGACCGGCAATCTCTTTTCGGGCCAATCCGGATAATTTAGTCATCACCGGTTCCATGCCCTCAAAGAAATCGATGATCCGTTGCGAAAGCCAGCTGTCCGAGTCATAGCTGCCGAAAAAGCTCAACGCCTTGCGGCTGAACGCTGCCAGATTCTCATAGAGCTCGGGATAGGGTTCGACAAATGAATGCGGATAGGCACATCCCGTGCCCCCGGTATAGGACTGTTTGGCATATAACAAATTGTCATGACGCAGCTGCGTCCAGGAGGAAAGCTGGGTGTTGAGTTTTTGCTGCTGCCAGGCTGCGGTTTGCATGAAAAACGGGTAATGGCTGGCGTCCTCGATGGGGTTCAGGGAACGGATGCCATCGAGCCAGACATTATAAAGCGATTGGCTCCAAAAGGCGTCATCATAGGCATCCACGAGATAACGCAAGGCTTCCAGTTGTGAGGAATATTTATATTGTTCCAGCTCGTCTTTTAACAACGGCAATGCATTGTCATTGCCCAGGGCAAACATGGCATCCAACGGATCGGGCATGGGCCGCCATATTTTCTGACCGTTATAGACGATGCGATCAAAAACCACATTGGCAAACACATAAGAATCGATAATGAATCGTTGTCCCATAAGACGAAATGAAACAGGGAGCTCTCCGGGATTGGGGTCTGTGGGATCCATAAGCATGATGGATGAAAGAATCTTTTGCGCGGATGTGGAATTGGCTTTGAGTGCAGCCTGAAATGCATCATAGGTCGCATCATCCAGCAGAACGCCAGCGTTGACACCCTGGTCCTGCACAATCTGACTCAGTTCGTCCGGTGTCAGATTATCGCTTTCATTCACCAGAAACGTAAGAATTGTATCGATCTCTTGCAGCAGGGGACGGACAGCTGCCAAATCCACGAGCTCATTCAAGAGCACGGCTCCGAGATTCATGCGCCGGATCTCTTCCCGCGTCCAGGGCTGTTCCCAGGGATTCTCTGGTGGCGGCGTCAGCATGAAATCCATGCGTCCAAGCCACATCATGGCCTGAAAATAGGGACCGAGCGTACGTCGCTGTCCGTTTTCGTCCCAGAATTCATTGGTATAATGACCCCGCACCGTGAACTGGCTAAAATCTAGCTTGCGAAGCCGTTCGGAAAACAAGGGCATGTTGGTCATTTTCTCGGCCTCGATGGCCTGCCAAAGCTCATCCACCCCTTTTGTTCCGGCCAGAGACGGTTCCAGCTGTTTTTCTGCCAATAACGATTTGGCCATTGTGACATAGAGATCCACATCGGCTAAAGGATCAGCAAGTCTTGGGACATCACTGTACTGGGCGACAAGCGCTGGCAAAGACCTGTGCATGGCCTCCAGGACCTCTGATAATTTCTTTTCCAGCAGCACGATCTCGATATCCTGCAGGATTTTATCATATGAATAGTGCAGGGCATAGAGAATGGCGTCAGAGGTGACAAAGACCGGCAGATCTTTTTCATAGATATCATGCATGGCATGATCGAAATTGCCAAAGCTCAGTCGCTCGCTGACCATAAAGTGGTTATCCTTGAGCAGCTGCAACTCGTCTTCGGTGAGGCGATATTTGATTTGAATGGAATCGAGATACGCGACATCATCCATAATGGTTTCATGACCGCGATTCTTGAAAAAGGGCTGCTCCGGTTGATAGCGGGCAAGGAATTCAGGGGCAGACAGATTTTGATTGCTCTGCAAAAAATGCTCATAATCATCGAGCTTGAAACTCTGCGCCCATGTTGTTGGGATGGAGATGCAGAACAACAGAACAAGTGAACCGATTATCAAACGTTTCATGGCAAAACTCCGATATTATGGGTTATCATCGGAATAAACTACAATTCCCGTGCCAAAATCAATGACAGGCAGAAAATAACCAAGATATACGTTAATATACTATTTTTACGCCCCATAGGCAACAAAGATCCGGCGACCTATCCCTTCTTGGCCATAACACAGTATCAAATTTTTGAACAACTGTCAGAAATCTGATATTCAAATCTTCATGGCGCGGGGTTTCAACCCCGCGCTATGAAACATCAAAACATTGCATTGAGGGTTCAACCCCGCGCTATGAAACATCAAAACATTGCATTGCAAAGAGCGGTATCATAAATGATTGAGGATCTCGATCAACCGATCGGGATAGTCGGTCAGGATGGCATTGACGTTAAATTCGATCATTTTCGTCATTATGCCGGGCTTGTTAACGGTCCATACATAGACCTGTTTATTGGCGGCTCTCG
>CAYNUX010000102.1:0-10881 GCA_964400115.1 uncultured Cytophagia bacterium | reverse complement strand
GGCAGACACTCGTCGAGTGTCAGATGATGAAGGATAGCATGTCCGAATATATAATCAAACGACTCATCTGCATAGGGCAATTTCTCACCATTGGCGACGATTGTCTTGAGGTTTTGCAAATGATTTTGCTCGACATAGCGATTCAAGACATGGATGCGTTTTGTCGAAATATCGAATGCCTGAACAGATTCTGCTTTGGAAGAAAAAAGTAAGGAAGTCCAGCCAGCGCCCGCTCCATAATCCAACACCTGAATACCGGGTTCGCCGATGCGGTCGAAAAAGCGATAGACCGGCATGAGTTTGTGTTTGCGAGGAAACACAGTATCATAGGTTTGATCGCGCTTCCAATCCTGTTGGGTGGCGAGTATCTGTTCGGATTTTTCATCCCATTTCTTTTTTTCTACCTCGTATTTGTCCATCAACACCCCACAATTAAAACTTTAGTATTCAATTTTAACATGTAAAAATTTTCCTATAAATACAAGTAAAAAAAGAAAAATTATATTCCGGAAATGATTTTGATAACAGCTTTTCTTCAGGCACCAAGTCAGAAGAAAGAAAACAGTTCAGCCCACTCGTTTTTACTTGATTCACAGCAAAAGATTCGCAATATTCTAACCAATAATTTTAAGATCAGTCATGCCAGGAAATCATATTATGAGAAACCTTTCCTTAATCTTGCTCATCCTTACAATTCTATTTACTTCGGGAATGGCCGAATGGCGAGAATTTCGCGGTACCCATCATGACGCAGTTGGAAAGGGAGAGACTTTTCCCCTCGAGTGGAGCGAAACTGAAAACATTGTATGGAAAACCGCTATTCACAAGGAGATGTGACGGATACGCATGTGGTCTGGAAGGTTTTTGAGCATGTACCCGGTCTCTCGACGCCGGTCATTTATGAGGACCTGCTGTATATGGTGGATGAGAAAGGCACAGCCACCTGCATCTCACCCAAAGATGGAAAAAAGGTATGGCAAAAAGAACTGGATGGCGACTATCATGCATCGCCAGTAGCTGGAGGCGGACAAGTCTATTTCACCAGCAGCAAAGGCATGACCACTGTCATCAAAGCGGGCAAGGAGTTTAGCAAAATAGCCCAAAATGATTTAAAGGATAAAATCCTGGCCACGCCGTCGCTGGTGAACGGTGAAATCATGATGCGGACAGCCGGTTTTTTGTACAGGATAGGGAAATAGGCCATACCTTATCGCAGTGACATCATGGCCAATACCCCCTATTGACCATGATGTCACTGCAAAAAACAGAATCATTGACCTATTTCTTACGGACAGGAGACACTCGTGGTATAAAGCGCTCCACTGCCATTGACGCGCACCTGCCAGCACGTCGTATCATCGGATTTCATGATAATGCCGGCGTTAGCAGCAGATATATAGGGCTGACCATTGATTTCTAACCAGGTCTTGGGTTCTCTGTCGCCTATGTTAATGCCAATTTTACCATCCACCAAAATATCACCTGCAAAATAATTCTTTTGCGCCTCAATATACAACCCATAATCCTTTGTACCTGTATTGTGATTTTCACCCCGAAACAAGGCTGTTTCCAATCCTGTAGCAAGATAACTTTTTCCCGAAAGCGGTACGACCTGGCTGCTGACACCTGAGATGCGATTACCGGAACTCGTATTATGATAACCCAAACTGGCAGAAGCGATCCATTCGTCATGAAAAGTGCCACCGACGAGGATTCCCTGAACCCCGATATGAGCTCTATTATGATCTGTGGTTAGAACCGTACCGATCCCTTCGATCACAGTCTGGTTCTCATTATCCGTACTCGCATAATCAGTGGCATAAACACCAAGATTGTAATTCTCTGTAAAAATCGGCAAGGTTCCGGTTTCATGTCCTATTACCCGTAACTTTGCATTGACGGTCGTGGTTCCAACAGCGATATTTGAAAAATTGATCGCAGCTTGTGAATTGGCATTGTTACCGTCGGTGAGGACCTCGCTCAAGGGTTGATCATCTTCAACCGCATCGGTAAAAGTATCGGTGAGGTTGGCACCGATACTCCTCGTCAAAGTGATCGTCTTGCTTTGCGTGCCACTCACCGATACTCCGGTCACCACATCATCCGCACCACTGCCCTGGGCATCCTCGGCGACCCCCAGATTGCCCTGACTATCCACGGTGAGGACAGGGTGAGTCAATGTGCCCTTGGTGAGTGACCGAAAACGGATCGATCCCAGGACATCCAGTTTTGCCGAGGGAGTGATATTTCCGATTGCTACGTTTCCTGTTTGCTGGTCCACTTTTAAATACTCATTTGTCCCTTCCTTGACGATAAACTGGCCCATAGCGGTACCGGCACAAAACAGAAAAGCTAAAAGTATCCATCTGATTTTCATAACTATATTCCTTTCGGATTTAATATTAACGACATCCAGACATATCTTTGTGACAGTATTGATCAGAGCCGGCTTTTTCTTGAAATGTCATCTCTACTTTGTATCGAAAAAATGACCCCGGTACTTAAACCCATTAAAAATAATATCTTCAGGCAAGCGATTAAAGACCAATTCCGCATAAACCGGGTTTATTCGGATTAGCCGCTCGTCAGGAACAGGCCCAACACACAATGGTCTAGGCAAAAATAATACTAAAAAACTTGACAGAATTGTTTCAGGGAAACTGGAAGGCAGAGATGGCAATGACAAAAAAAAAAAAGAGACTGCATAGCAAGAGAAATTTCAAAGACCATTACACAACTCGCAATATAAAAAACATTTTCAAGGATTCAGAAAATAGATTATTTTAGTTGGCCAGAATGGTTCAATAGCATTCAGCCAGGTTACCAGACAACCGATGCACTCGTGCTTTTGGTTTTTGCATTTTTTCGTCCCCGACGATCTTTGCGGTTTCTCTACGTCCTCTGTTGATCTTTTTTGTCTATTTTGGACAAAAGTGGCCAGAGAGCATTGAAATGCGTTCATGATCGGTGAAAAAAAATGAAAATTCATTTGCATCTCTCCCAATTATTCCGTATTAATAAATAATTGCTATAAAACTCGGTTACCCAAAAAAACATCAACCTTTTGATCAGAGAGATGCCCCTATGAAATATGCTCTTTGGTTTCTCGGCTTTGTCTGTATTGTCAGTCACACCCATGCAGCACAGTATGACCTGACGCCACTCGAAATCACCCATCTCGATTCCCTGATGGCCCGGGGAGAATTTTCAGCCGTTCGTACATTTATCGATTCCGTGCAAAACAATGAATCGACCGCTGGCCAGATGACCCCTTATCTTCACATCATTGAGCACATCAACACAATCATCACGACAAAGAGTTTGGATCATCTCAAACAGCGACTCGAGCAATCCAGGGTGGTCGCACAACAATTCAAACACCGTCGCGCGATCGAGCTCTATCAAAAGTCGCTGCAAGCACAAAAGAACGGCGCCTATGATCGGGCTTTTAAATGGTATACCCTTGCCTATTTTTTTGACAGCCAGGCCAAACGGCGGCGAATAGCAAACATCCGGGAGGTAGTGCAGCTGGGATATGAACTGTTGCACCGAAATCAGCTCGACAGTGCCAGGATCTTTGTCGATACCGTGTCCTTTACGGCGGATCGCAACATCCGCCTGCAGGCCCTGGCCGACAGTCTGAATCTTCTGCAATATGAGCTAAAGCAAAGGCTGGATCAAAAAGAGAGACAGGACTGGAGCCTCGACATACCGGTCAACCCGCGCATCGCCCTGCTGGCAGGCGGTAGCCTTTGTGTACGCAATCCCGTTTCCAATGCTGACCTCACCCTGCATAGCAAGGGAGATTATCCCGATGAACCACTCACCGGTGTCACTCTACCTGCAGGGATCGGCGCAGGCCTGCAGGCCAGACTGAACACCTATTGGCTGGGACGATTGATCCTGGGCACCGAGTTGTCCTGTTCCTCTCTTTCCTATCACAACCAGAATGACCAGGAACTCGTTGCATTACAATTCGATGTGAAGCGGATACAAGCCCATGTGTATGTCAGCTATCTCTTTCGCAATACCACACGAATTCGCCCTTTTGCCGGCATCGGTGCAGGCTTTCTCATCGCCGAACGCCATCCAACCGATGTGACCGCTCTGACAGAACGTAGGATCGAGGACGAGATCGTGCAAACAATAAAGCACTTTGCCATCGATAAAGAAACCCTGCAAACCCCCAGGGGCCTGGTGCAATTCGGATTCGAATATATCCCCCGCAACATGCATTCGCTGATGATCCGTTCCCATGTTGCTCTCTATTACAATGCCAAACACAACGATTTCATACGACCTCTGGATTTTTCAATCGGCATGGCGGTGGGGGTGGTGTTTTGAAATCTGCTTCTGTTCGTAGATAGCTAGCACTTAATTCATGTTTTGTTTCGAGTTGATCACTTTTAAGAGAGTGCACAGATGTTCAGAATTTGTATAATGTTTGTTCTATTCACCTCATTGCCTGCTGTCGCTCAAACAACCCTCTTTACCTATTCGTTTCACAAAATTGATTCAGCTTTGACGAATAGAGATCTCGGTAAAGCGACCGAGTTGATCAAAAAGGATATCGAACATTTATCAAAGACCTCGAACGCTATAGAGCAAGAGTTCTATAGCAAGGCATTTGAAAAATATCTTTTGCTGATCAAAAGGATCAAACGCGTGGATCGTCTGCAAGAGGACAAAATCAGACAGCAAATGCAAACCATTTTTGAATCGGCCAACCTGTTCATAGAGTATGGACATAGCACCCTGGATATTCCGGCAAAAAAACTGATTGTCAATTATAACAATAGTCGTTATAAAACTGCATACCGATATTTTTGGATTTTCAACTTTTTCCGCAACAAATACAATCCCGAATTGAATTTGTTATTGGACCGAGCCAGAAAAGAGTTATACAAAGGTCATCCGGAACGATGTGATTCGATTCTGCATCATGCCAATACCGAGTATATTAAAGCGGTACCTTCCCGCGTTATTCGTAACGATGCAATCTTAAAATTTGATGAGATTCAAGACGTTCTGGAAACCATCTATGAAAAAAGAAAAACCAAAATGGCTCTCACCACAAAGACAAGGTACAAAAAAAGGTTTTCTCTAAATACAGGTCTTTCGCTGAACAAAGTGGATGCATTTGATTTCAGACAACTAACCCCTTATCAGGGCGATAATCCAAATTTCACGTCCATAATGACCTATTCTTCGGATGTACCTCAGATTTATAATCCCGGTTTCAACCTGGGTGTACAATACAATGTTTTTCAAAATGTTGTGTTGGGACTCGATGTCGGCCGGTTTCTGATCTATCACGAAAACATTTTCTATGATGTCAGACAAGATTTTCTCGATAATCAAGCTCCGCCTTTTTATACCTATTCATATCATCTGTCAGATCTTCAGATAAAAGGGTCGTTCGTACGAATGCATGTACTGTACCGATTCCGAAACAAAATCGGAATTCGCCCATTCATCGGCGCGGGTATCGAGCAGATCTGTCTGACGACCCAATCCCATCATGATCAAATCGGCTATTTCAGATGGATCTACGATCACGTCAACATTGATCAAAAACGGTTGCAGGACATACGAGTTTCTCTCGGACTGGAATATGTTCCCCGTGCTGATAGCCGATTTTCATATACCGGATCTGTTTCTGTGATAAAGCATGATGAAAATTTAATTTATCTGAATCCTGTGGTATGGGCGTTCGATTTCAGGATGTCCTACTATCTCTTTTAATGCCATAATCTCGGCAAAAGTTACGACCGACGATCGGGTTGTTTTTTTCTTTTTTTCTCTCTCTTTGTGTTCATTCGTGCTCTTTGTGGATTTAGACACCCCGAATTTGAAACCCAACCCCACCCCGATCAACCGTCATAGAAAAAGGAGAGAATTATGCCAAACCCCGCTCTGATCATCGGCAATTCCGATTGTATCGGACTGGCCATGACCCGGGAACTCTTGACCCGGGCATGGACCGTCATCGGAGTCTCACGAAGCGAATCCCCCATTTCCGACGAGTCGTATACCCATTCTGTCATCAAAGTGCAGCAACCCGAATATTGCTTACGGTTGCAATCGATACTAAAAGAAAACCCGAATTTGGCTCTGTGCGTCTATTGCCACGGCATTGGCGAATTGCTGAATCCGCGGGATATGCAAAACAAAGAGAACATTTTCGAGGTCAATCTGACGGGACTGGTCAAAACCGCAGCTGTCATCATTCCGACCATGGTCGAAAAGGGCGAGGGTCATTTCATCGGACTCTCCAGTGTCGCCGACGACATGCTCTCCCCGGAAGCGCCCAGCTACCATGCCACCAAAGCCGGATTCTCTGCCTATCTCGAAAGCCTGGCCCTGGCGCTCAAAAAAGATGGCGTGGCCGTGACCAATGTGCGATTCGGATTCGTGGACACCAAAATGGCACATGGCGATGTCAAACCGTTCATGATGACTCTTGACCAGGTGGTACGCCACCTGATACGCTGCATCGATAAAAAACCGGGGCGCTATACCGCCCCCAAAATCGTCATTCCGCTGGTAAAATTCCGGAAATGGATGCTGCAATTACAGCGAGGATGAGTTGTAAAGTCGAGCAGAAACACAATCACGCCCAGACCAGAGTTTATATATTCAAAAAATCATTTGCATTTCTCTCTCGAATCTCGTATCAATAAATAGCTGTTTTCAAACATCGATATCGCAAAAATTAATTAAAACAAAAAATCAAGAGTATGATGTAATCTTTTCGGTTATTACAATCTTGAAGGGAGAATGGCCAAAATATTCAAAATCTTTACATTGTTTTTTTGGTCTGTTATTTCAGCGATAATGACAAAAAAACTTGATATACCTGAACCCATTATCGTGGGTATTCGAGAAAGATATCATATCACATTTTTTAAATCTATCAAAATTTTAGAATATGTCCCAAACGTCCAAAATTAACGATGTTTATGAATTTTCCTTCGTTCTTTTCCTGTTCAAAGCGATCGTATTTCTAAATGTATGGCTCGGGATTTTTCTGATCGTGGAAATCGCAGTTTCCACACCACAGGAAAAGAGGATTGTAAAACACAAAACAGATCGCCGCATGTGGAATGATGTCAAATACTCTAAATTGATTTTTGAGAACAATTATGGTGTCAATGAAACAGATATCCTGGTTCCATCCTATATCGCAAAAAAAATAGCACTGGGTGATACGGTTCTTTTGTCATACACATGGCTCTTTCAGGATCCCAAATCACTGACAAAAAACCTGCGCTCGGGCCGAATGCTCAAGTTCAATTTTCAACCCTCTGCTCAATTGGCCATATCAATTATATTCTGGATAGTATGCTTTGGACTCGTGTTCTTTTTTTCAGATTCGGGTTTAGCATGGAATAGAAAAAAGTTACCTTATTTTGTGCTCTTTATGCCTATTTGGGATTGGCTGGGCTACTTTTCTGCAATGGTTTTTCTACCTATCATTCTGAGCATCCCGTATTGGATTAAAATAATAAGATTATTCTTGAGATGAATCAAGGCTCTGGAAAAAACAAACCTAAAGGTAGGCAAGTGCATAGGCGACTCGGGACTGACAAAACTCTGAATCCTGAAAAAATGAGCTTTAATTTAAAGTATATACAATAGATGTTATCAATGGTGAATTTTACCATACATGGCTAAAAGAAGTGGATATCATTTTAATCTCCGTCAATACGCTCACCAAGACCTGTGGCAAAACCGCAGAACTGCAATGCTGGAAAACCACAGCCCGCAACATCCTAAAAAAGGCCAAATCCGTGTTATAGCCAAAAGCCCAGATAAATGTGTACTGGCGATTCATCAGGAAAAACTCACAGATGAGAACACCAAACCAGAGATGAAGAACTATGGCAACAAACTATCAACACATTCATCAGCGCATTGACTCAAGATATTTGATCTTTCCCTTTTACCCAACTCGAGAGTACAGGCCATTTTTAAAACTGGAAATTTTTGAACATTTCATTTGCAAATTTCCCCCAAAACCCGTATCAATAAAGAACGACAACCATCTTTACCAAACACATAATTCAATTTAAAACGAGCCAGTAAGGGCCACCACATAATTGTCCATGACCCATTCTTTTCACCTCGGCGATGCTCTGCGCCCTCTGGCGCCTCTGCGTTGAGTTTATCTTTTAAAATGACAAATCACCTCAAGGAGCCTGACCATGATTTCCAGACGTGCATTTTTAAAAACCGCTGCGATGGGCGCGGCAGCGTCCTCTCTTCCCCTGTCCATGGGCTGCCGCAAGGAATCGATTGAACGGCCCAATGTTATCCTCATCATCACCGATGACCAGGGGTATGGCGACCTGGGTGTCAAAGGCAATCCGGTGATCAAGACACCCCACCTGGATGCGCTGGCCAAAGAGAGCGCCGAGATGACACAGTATTACGTGAGTCCGGTCTGCGCGCCCACCCGCGCCTGTCTGATGACCGGTCGATACAACTATCGTACCCGGGCCATCGACACCTATATCGGGCGCGCCATGATGGAGCCGCAAGAGGTGACCCTGGCCGAATTGCTCAATGAAAACGGCTATGCCACCGGCATTTTCGGCAAATGGCATCTGGGCGACTCGTATCCCATGCGGCCGCAGGAGCAGGGATTCGATGAGGTGCTGGTGCACCGCGGCGGTGGCATCGGACAACCCTCGGATCCACCGGGCGGCGAAAACAAGTATACCGATCCCATTCTCTTTCACAATGGCGAGGCCAAACAGATGCAGGGCTATTGCACGGATATCTATTTCGACCGGGCCATGCAATGGATGGAAAACATTAAACAGCAACAACCGTTTTTCATTTATTTGCCCACCAATGCCCCGCATACACCGCTACACGATGTGCCACAAGAACTCTATGAACAATACAAAGCCATAGATCTGGGCAATGATCAATTTCCGCAGGATAAAGGCCATCCCCTCACCCAAAAAGCCGATCAGGATCGCATGGCCCGGCTCTATGCCATGATCACCAATATCGATCAGAATGTGGGACGCCTGATGCAACGACTGAACGACCTGCAACTCACCGAGAATACGCTGGTCCTGTTCATGGTGGACAATGGGCCGCAAGGCCGGCGCTTTGTCTCCGGATTCAAGGGCGCCAAAGCTTCGGTCTATGAAGGCGGCATCCGCTCTCCCCTGTTCGCGCACTGGCCCACCGTATTACAAGCCGGACATCAGAACGACCGCGTAGTGGCGCATATCGATATCCTGCCCACAATCATGCAGGCCTGCCAACTGAGCATCCCGGAATCGCTCAAACTCGACGGCAGAAGCTTTTGGGCTCTGCTTAAAGGCGAATCCGTGGATTGGCCGGATCGCTCCATCGTCATCCAGGCGCATCGCGGCGACCAGCCCGTGAAATATCACAATTTCGCCATCCGCAGCCAGCGCTGGAAACTGCTGCACGACAGCGGCTTTGGCAAAGAGTCGTTCGAGGGCGACCCACAGTTCGAACTCTATGACATGCAAAACGATCCCTGTGAAATGAACAATGCCGCCGACCAACACCCCGAAAAAGTCCGGGAGCTGAAACAGGCCTATGAGGTATGGTTCGAGGAGGTCAGCAGCACGCGACCGGACAATTATGCACCGCCGCGCATCCATGTGGGCACCCCGCACGAAAATCCCGTGACCCTGACGCGACAGGACTGGCAACACGACAAAGGCCGGCCCTGGGCAGAGGATTCCAATGGCCACTGGCTGATCTATATCGCCGAGTCGGGCACCTATGATGTGGTGCTGAGATTTCATTCCGAACAAAAAGAGGGACAGGCTGTGCTTCGGATCGGCAACAATGAGTGGAAACAGTCGATTACGCGGGAGCAGACCGAGCTGGTATTCAAAAATCTTCTCCTGGTCAAGGGAGACACCTCCGTCAAAGCCACTCTCAATCTCGGACCGGTGCAAAAAGGCCCCTGGCAGGCCGATGTGAAACGGGTGAGTTAGACAATAAAAAGATTGTTCTCACAACAGGAAGAAAAGCCGCCAAGAATGAATTCTTATTCTTTTCTTTGCGGCATGGCGACTTTGTAAGGCTCTGTTATGATAAAACAAAATTCAGCACAAGACGAAAGGAGTTGATTTGCGAAACACAATTCTATTGATCTTTATGTTTTATACTTTTGTATTATCCGCACCCATGGATCTCAGTCGATCCGATATCCTCATATCGTCGAATATCAAATCGCCTGTCCGGGAAAGCGTCATCAACATTTTGCAAGAAGAGGTGGCCAAACGAACCGCTCTCGAGTGGCGTCAGTCCGATCAGTGGAACGACTCTGGCCCCACCCTTGCGATTGTTCTCTCTGAGGACAAAGTGCTGGCAGGCCGAACCATACCCACACGACAGGGTGAGGATTTGCCGGAAACCCGGCCTGAGGGTTACAGAATCGTCACGCAAAGCGCTGCAGCCCATCCGGTCATCTGGATCATCGCCGCCGATGCCCGGGCAACGATCTATGGCGTTGGTCATCTCCTGCGCCATGTCAACATGTCCGAAAACAACGTTGTGTTGAATCAGCCTCTCGACATCGCTACGGCCCCGGAACAGTCTGTTCGCGGTCACCAGCTCGGATACCGCAATACCGCCAATTCCTATGATGCCTGGGATGTGGAACAATACGATCAGTATATCCGTGAGCTGGCTCTGTTCGGGACCAATGCCGTTGAAAATATTCCGTTTGGCAAAGGCAACGACAGCGGCCTTATGCCCATCCCGAGACAAGAGATGAACATCGAGATCAGCAAAATCTGTCAAGCCTATGATCTCGATTACTGGGTATGGACCCCGGCCACAATCGATCTCACAGACACGGAAAAGCGCCAGGCCATG
>CAYNUX010000101.1:0-10893 GCA_964400115.1 uncultured Cytophagia bacterium | reverse complement strand
TGTTGCTTGCGGCATGCTTTCCTCACCGATATCCTCGCCGTTTTGAAGTGCTGCGATCTGTTGGGGAGTAAAGAGTCTTACTTGTTGAAGAGGGGTTTCGCTTTGATGATCCTGATTGTCGATGGCCACAATTTGATAAGTCAGGCTGGAGGATTGAGTGAAATTCGACGGTATCGCAACCCCAAAGCGTGTGCCGGTCATGAGTGTTTGAATATTTTGAGGATTGATATATCCGCTGAATCCGCCCGATTCATGAACCCGATAGAGACCATTTTTAATTGCTGTCACATATAGCCTTTGTCCCTTGCTCGCTCTTGCAATGATGGGCTCTGAAGGGGATGCACCGCTGTGAATGTCGGAATCGCGCATAACCTGGACGAGAACCGGTACGGTCTTGGTTTTGTTGATCGCCGGAATTTTTCCTTGGATTGATTTCTCTCCGGCCTGAACCCTGAGCAGGGCTTTACTGATGGGGGAATCGCTGGCAATATGAGCGATAATGTTGAGTTGCTCCCCCCTTTGACCCATTTTTACAAGACGATGGGCGATCACTGGCATGGTTTCGCCCTGTTGTTGAGCCAGAGCAAAATCTATTGTCAGGGGAGCAAAAAGGAGGTAGGTGATAATCAATGTGCACAGCAACGCCTTGCTTGTGTCTTTCATGTAAGGTACTCTCCTTTGTTTTTCACAAATGCCATATGAATAAAATTCCGGAGAGGAATGGTGTAAAACCCTTTTCCTGTTTTGCCGTTCGAGTGGTGCCTCTCCAGCTGCAGTTCAAAGATGCCATCGATTTAAAATCAAAGGCATTACATATATTGTCGAAAACAGATCGTCTATGGTCCGCCCTTCTCCCCTACGCCCGTTTTTGGGGAGAACATACTTTGGGGGAGGATCTTTTAGGAGAAAATACGGATAAAATAAGGCGTTATCAACCCAAATTTCATAAAACCATACATTAAAAGCCGGGAATTGCGGACGTAGTAAAAAGAAATATTGATTCAATCACAATTTAAAATACCGTTCCCAATGTAAAATAGATCACATTCTGCTGGGTACCTGGATTATGCAGATCCCGATCTCCCCAACCTGAGATGATTTCAATCGGTCCAATAGGGGATAAAAGTTTGATCCCCACACCGAACCCGAATATGTCTCGTTTCCACGATTGTGTATAATCGGAATAAAACCTGGGGACTGCATTTATGATCGCCTTGAAAAAAATGTCTTTTCGATGTTCATATCTGTAATCGAGACGCAAAACCACCAAATCACTGGTCTGAAGTTGGTCATATTCCAAACCCACAAATTCTCGCGGATGCCCCCGTACAAATACCCGGTAGGGAGGAAGATCATGTGAACTGGAGCCAACAAAAGTGTGTACTCTCAGGGTATGGCGCCGGTGCCAGGTTTGATAGTGGTCGAGAGAAAAATAAAACTGTTTGAATGGCGCATTAGAGTTCAGAGCCTCTAAACTCGCATCAAAGGTCGCCCGAATGTTCCAGCCCTTGCGGGCAAGTAATACATCGTCAAGACTATCAAATACAAGAGTGCTTGAAAAATTGTGTAAATGATCCTTCCATTCCGGAAACATGCTCGGATCACTAAATGCTATACTGGGTTCAATGTCCGTGAATTGTCTCTGCAATTCCACCTCTGCATGTAACGAATTGCCGAGCAGCAGCCCAATGCCTCCTGCCCGAGTCGTGACTTTATCATTGTATCTGGCGATTTTATCTCCACCTGTGCCATAAATGTGAACCGGTATATCTTTATATGCAATTCGGAGGTAGGGATATACGGGCAGGTCGAGCGTACGGGAAGGATATGCAATCTGTGCAGAAAACCTGAACAATCCGGCAAATTGCAGATAAGATTCCATCCGCAGTCCCGGCAACAGCAGGTTGGTAGCCTGCAAGCCTACTGCCGCGACGAGCTTGTAACGATCATCGTATCGTAAGCCAATGTTCAAAAGGCGCATGGGTAATTCTTTTACCAGTAGGTCGAGTGTTATATAATTTTTTTCCTCTGCCTGAATTTCATAGTGAATGGACTCAAAATAGCCCAGGCCATACATGTCCATAATGCGACTGTTCAATGCTTCAGTCGTGATACTGTCACCAGGAGCCAGACCCAATAATCGGTTGATAAAAGAAAAGGGCAGTTTTTGGTTTCCTATAATATTGAGACCAAAAATGACCATTTTTTCTTTTTCTTTTAATAGTATATTTAACAGCACAGATTGATCATTCAAAGGGACAAGTTCATATTGAATATCTGAAAACCAGGGACTCGTTTTCAGACTTGCAAGCCCTCGACGGAGATCTCTTTCATACATGGGCTGATCAAAATCCAGATCTGTCATATCTAACAACTCGTCATGGCCCACCGGACTATGCCCGGCCCAACGAATTTCGCTGACTCTGAATCTCTTTTTCAGGTACTGTTGATTTGAATCGGATCCGAGAACGCGATCTCGAATGGCAATCAGTTCTTCAAGATGCTGCTGTGCGGCCTGATCACCGCGTTTCATGATGGTCACAATTTTTTCGTTGTCAAAATCCGCTGGTGTGAATTCGCCAAGATCAGGATGGATGTAAACATCGCACAGCTCTTTCTGCTGTTCTCTGCGAGTGCGATCAAAGATTACAAGAGATTGATTCAGTACCGCCAGCCCATCTCTTAATTCTTGTCTGTTCTTCAGGGGATTAGCAAGATCGACACCAATGACCAGGTCAGCACCCATTGCTTTGACAATATTGACCGGAAAATTATTGAGCAGACCACCATCTACCAGCAAAGAGTCACCCCATTCGACCGGACTGAACACCGTGGGGATAGACATAGTCGCTCGCATGGCCTTTGCGAGAGAGCCTGTGCATAAGGTGACCTCTTGACCGCTTAGTAAATCCACAGCAGTCAGTCGCACCGGAATTGGCAATTCATCAAAATCAGCAACTTTTTCATAAGGATAGGTAAGGCTGGAGAATAAGAGTGAGATTTTTTGACCGAATATCAAACCGCTCGGAGCTACGGGTTTTACGCCCTGGACGGCAAAATTTACCTGGTATTTCCCGGTCTCTTTTTTTAGAAAATAGGGCAAGTCACGTCGAGCCGGAATGTCAGTAAAAATTTCCTGCCAATCGGTGCGGGAAGAAAGCTTTTCAAGGGTCATTCCATCATAACCAATGGCATATAGAGCCCCGACAATTCCTCCCATACTGGTACCCACAATATAGTCAATGGGAATATGCAAGGAATCGATCAGTTTCAATGTGCCAATATGGGCAAATCCTTTTGCACCGCCTCCGGCAAGTACCAGTCCCACCTGCGGTCGCGCTGTCTCCTGAGCATAGGCATTTGACATGAGAAAAATCAGTAAAAGGAATGTTGTGATCGATTTCATGGCGTCCTTTATCGTACAGATTTTCCGCTTGAAAAAAGACCTGTCTTTAGTCCAGGGCAAAATATTTGGCTTGAGGATGATGCACTATAAACGCAGATGTCGTTTGTTCCGGAACCATCTGATCCTCTTCAGAAAGCGTGACATCGATCCGTTCAGGCCTGAGTAGCTGAAAGATCTTGCGATTCTCCGATAAATCGGGGCAAGCCGGGTAGCCGAATGAATACCGGGAACCACGATATGTCTGTACTAGGAATTCTTCCATACTGACTCCATCCTGTTCGGTAATATTTAATTCTTTGCGAATTTTTTCATGCCAGTATTCAGCCAGGGCTTCCGCTGTTTCCACCGCAAGACCGTGAAACATGAGATAGTTCTTGTATTCATTGTTTTCGTAAAGCTGTTCAGATTTTTTCTGGGCTTCCATACCCACGGTTACCACCTGCAAAGCGATAATATCTTTTTTGCCTGAATCGAGAGGTAAAAAGAAATCAGCAATGGAACGATTTGGCACCCTGTTCTGTCGCGGAAACGTAAAACGAATCCATTCCTGATCACTATTGGGACGATAGACAATCACGTCATTTCCGTCACTGTTGGCTTGATAATAACCATAAACCAGCTTGGGATCCAGGAGATGGTGTTCCCGGGCATAGCTTTTCAAGGATTCAAACTCTGGCCTTACCGTCGTCTCGAGCAGATTTTCATACTCTTCACGAGAGAGTGTACCCCGTCTATATCCCCAGCGACCGCGAAAGAGTACGGTTTCTGTCAGATACTCAAAGACCGTATTCAGGTCAATGTCCGTCACAATTTTGTCTCCCCAAAAAGGTGGATAAGGGATGTTAACATCCCGACGAATTGTTTCTTCTTTTGCCTGCGGGGCAACCCTGGGTTTGGGCTGTGTCCGTTGCCGTCGTTTTTCTCTTTCTGCATTTACATATGATTCAAGATCATTATTCTGGATCAGGCTCATGACGTTGAGACCTGCAAAGGCATCTGCACAATAAACCACAGGTGCTTCCAACAGAGGAGCGCAAATATCGTCTACATAGCTGCGTGTGAGTGCTGCACCTCCCAGTAAAACCGGGATATGCATTCCCCGTTTTTGCATTTCTTCGATATTTTCCTTCATGATGACAGTGGATTTAACCAGCAAGCCACTCATCCCAATGGCATGCGCTCCGACGCGTTCTGCTTCCTGTAGCATGGTGTCGATTTCACATTTGATACCGAGGTTGTATATTTTGAATCCGTTATTGCTCAGGATAATATCCACCAGATTTTTACCAATATCATGCACATCACCCCGCACCGTGGCCAGAACGATTTTCAGCTGCGACTGGGTATCTGTTTTTTTCATAAAAGGTTCGAGTTTGTCTACTGCGAATTTCATGACTTCAGCGGATTGCAGGACAAATGGCAGCTGCATTTTTCCGGCACCAAACAAGTCACCCACCCTTTTCATGGCAGGGATGAGCAGTTTGTTGATAATTTGAATAGCACTATATTGATCCAAAGCCTGCATAAGCAGTTTTTCGAGGCCCACCCGATTCCCTTGAACAATGCGTTCCTTGATGCGATCCTCCAAGGGTGCTGTCTCGTCTTCTGATGGTTTAGCTTTGCTCACTCCGGCTTTTTTGTCAAAATGTTCAATAAAAGTAAACAGAGGATTTTCAGAACCCCGATTATAGATCAAATCGAGACATTGATCAACATCATTTTGATCAATCTGATAAAGAGGCAGGGTTTTTTGCACGTTTACAATGGCAAAATCGAGACCTGCCGCCAAAGCCTCTGCCAGAAAAACAGAATTCAGTATTTCTCTGGAATGCGGAGACAATCCGAAAGAGATATTGCTTACTCCCAGGATGCTAAATACACCGGGTAGTTCTTCTTTTACACGTCTGATCCCTAAAAGGGTGTTCATTCCTGAAGTTTTCAGGCTTTCATCACCGCTACCCAGTGTAAATGTAAGTGTATCATAGATCAAATCATGTGGAGACAAACCCTGTTCATTGACTGCAATATTGTATATCCGTTTTGCAATGTTTAGTTTTTGTTCGACATCATGAGCCATCCCTTTTTCGTCGATAGTCAGGGCGATCAACGCAGCCCCATACCGTTTTGCCAAAGCGCAGATATGATGGGCTCGTTCTTCGCCATCTTCAAGATTGATGGAATTGATTGTAGCCCGGCCACCGATTTTTTTCAGCGCCTCTTCGATGACATGGGGATCGGTCGAATCGATAAAAAGAGGGAGGTCGATCTGGGTTATTATCTTTGAAACCGCAAGATCCATGTCGCGAACTTCATTGCGGCCGGTATAAGCGACGCAAATGTCGAGACCATGAGCTCCGGTGCGTTGTTGTTGACGGGCAATATCAACTATAGTGTCCCAGTCCTCAGCGAGCAAGGCTTTACGAAATTGTTTGCTACCATTTGTGTTGGCTCTTTCACCCACATAAAATGGAGGTGGATCCTGACGCATCGATTGAACACTAAAGAGCGATGCGACCGAGGGAGCTTGACGGGGCGTACGGGCTTTTAGTTTTGTTTGAGCTAACCGGCTGGCCAGTGCGCGGATATATTCGGGTGTCGTTCCGCAACAGCCGCCAATGATTTGTACCCCCAGTTCATCCGTGAAACCCAGCAAGGTATCACTAAATTGTTCTACTGAAAGCGTATAAACCATTTCGCCATTGACATTCTGGGGGAGTCCGGCATTGGGTTGACAAATCACCGGACCATCGAACTGTTCGCAGATCTGTTTGAGATAGGGGCGCATATGATCAGGACCTGTAGCGCAATTCATGCCCAGGATATCGATCTCAAATGGCGCCAGTATGGTCAAAACCGCTTCAATTGTACTGCCCACCAATAGGGTACCTGTGGTCTCTACCGTAACAGAGACCGCAAGAGGCAAGCGTTTTTCGTTTTCTCGCATGGCATCTTGCACGGCCAGTGTACAGGCTTTGATCTGAACAGGATCCTGGCATGTCTCAATGATAAAAAGATCGACACCTCCTTTGAGCAGGCCAATGGCCTGTTCGTGATAAGAATCATACAGGGCATCAAAATCTGTTTGGCCGAGTATGGCCAACTTGGTACCGGGTCCCATAGAACCAGCAACAAATCTGGGCTTGTCAGAAAACTGTTCTGCAGCTCTCCGGGCGATCTGAGCGGCCGTGATGTTGATTTCCTGCACTTTGTTTTGCAGATCATATTCGGCCAGAACGATCTTGTTCGCCCCAAAAGTATTCGTTTCGATAACATCTGCCCCAGCCAGCAAATAGGCATTATGGATATCCTGAATTTTATCGGAAAGAGTGAGATTCAATATTTCACTACAACCGATTTTCCCCTCATAATCCTCGTCGCTGGGGTCGAGGGCATGGATTTGCGTCCCCATTGCACCATCAAAAAGGATTTTGTCGTTTAAAAGTCTTTCGAAAAAAGTCATTTTATATTTTTATTTAAGATGAATATTAAATAGTTAATGAGCTCTCTCTACTCTCCATGTTCTATGGGAGCAATTATACAAGCCTTAAACATAAGCAAAATAAATGAAATTTCATATAGTGTTAAAAAAGACGATATAGCGGGACACGCTGAGAGGGGAGATAAGCATTATGACAATCCTATTCAGGCCATCAGGCGTTCATTTGATTCGCCGGAAGAAGGACGATTTTTGAGCAGTTTCAAGAGCCTCTTGCTGCTGCTATAGATTGCCTGCAAATCGAGTCTCTGTTCATCAGAGAGAGTTGTATCTTTTTTACTGTTCAATTCCTGGCACAGGGTTGCGATCGTGCTCGCAGCCGTACGCAAATCACCCAACCATTCGGGATCGATTTCTGATGTGCCGGAAGATCTAGATTGAGGTGCTTTGTTTGCCGGTGTGAATCTGGCTGCCATGATAATATTTTCAATGACATTGACCAACTCCCGATGACCGAACGGTTTATTCAGAAATGCTCGTAACCCCATGGCGAATAAAGCTTCGAGGTCGCTAATGGTATCGGCCCGCGCCGTCAGTATGACGATGGGTACGCTATTCAACGCTTTGTGTTTGTTGATCGCTTTGATAAAGTCAGATCCATTCATATCGGGAAGGATATAATCCAAAATGATTACATTGGGGGGGTCTGATTTGGCTTTTTCGAGACCTTCCTGGCCGGTTCGGGCTGAAGAGAACAGATATTCTGCCCGGCTAAATATACGCTGACCGATGAGCAGCATATCCAGGTTATCATCAACGAGTAAGATTTTACCTTTGCTCATGAGTGGCTCCTTCCAGACGGCCTTGCTATTCGGGCATTTGGGTGATTAGGATAGATGCTGAACACCCCTGATTTTGATATAAAGAAATAATCTGGGTTTTAGAATGACGGGTATCACAATTTTTAACGAATCAAATCTTCGCTATCTTTTTCCAAGGGAACATGACTTTTGTTATTACTATAATTCATCTTGGGCAGATAGACTGAAAACACGGAACCTTTATTGATTTGGCTGTTGACGCTGATTTTCCCTCCGTGCATTTCCACTATTTGCTTGACCAGAGGCAGGCCCAGTCCTGTTCCCTGAGCTTCACGTGTTTCATCGCGATCTGCAACGCGGTAAAATTTTTCAAAAATTTTAGCTATGGCCTCTTTGGGAATTCCATATCCTTGATCATGAAAGCGGGTAACGACAGAGTCATCTGTTTCCTTGACCAAAATATCGATGCGCGTATTTTCCGGGCTGTATTTTATGGCATTGGAAAATAAATTGACAAAGACCTGCTCCATCATGCCGTGATCAGCATAGACGGGGGGTAGTTCGTCAGGAGTATGCACATCAACAATAATATGTTTTCGTTGAGCAAGATAAGAATTGTTTCCGACGACCATCTCAAGTGTTTCAATCAGATCAACTTGTGATTTTTTAGGCTGAATTCTTCCGGATTCAATACGTGAGATATCGAGAAATTTATTAATTAAATCTGACAGGCGATTTGCTTCTTTGAGAATGATGCCGGCATATTCCGAGGATTGCTCCCGGGTGGTATCTCCATCCAGCAATAATTCACTAAATCCGGAAATACTTGTCAGGGGTGATCGTAATTCATGCGCGACCATGGAAACCAGTTCGGTTTTCATGCGATCGATTTCTTTTTGCTGGGTGATATCCCGAAGGATGGTTACGATTCCGATCAGGGTACCATCAATTTGCTGCACCCGTGCTGCTTTTGCCTGCAGAATACGAGGTTTCCATTCACCCGTAACTTTGGTCGTAATTTCGACGGATGGGAGTGGCGTTTTTGCTCTTGTAGATGCGTGAGCAACGAGCTGTAATAATTTGGGTTCCTGAATAATATCTGATATGGGAAGGTCGATGACTTTGTTTTCATTGATGTTGAACCATCGCTCGGCGCAAGAGTTGAGAATGAGTATTTTTGATTTGGGATCAGTAACGATAACGCCATCGGCGATATTTCGAATAATGGTTTGTGTCTTGTTGCGTTCGGCGATGATTTTGGCAAGATTCATATTGTCCAGCCGCCGTAGTTCAGTGGTCATATAATTGAACAGTCTGGCCAGACGACCCAGCTCATCATCAGAGGTGAGGCTTACACGATGCGAAAAGTTACCGCGTGCGATTTCGGTTGCGCTCTTTGTAAATTCGGCAATGGGTGTTGTGATATAGCGCATAAGATAAATAGCCACCAAAATCGCCAATAGAGCAGCAAGTAGAATCACCCAGAGTATTTCCGGGTAAATCCTGGCAATCATGGCTCCGTCGTTTGATCGGGTACTCAAAACGAGGAGTGCGGCAGGAATCAGAGTGGCAAGGAAAATCATGCCAAATAAATTATGAAATAGCCTGCTCTTTATGTGTTGTTTGATCCAATTCATGATGACTGTCAAACTATTGGTAAACGATTTGATTCCTGCCAGCTGCTTTAGCCTGATAAAGGCGTTGATCTGCAATATTGACGACTTTATCGGCTTTTTTGCCGTCATTTGGAAAAGTTGCAATTCCCATGCTTATGGTGATTTTTCCATTGGGCTGGCTATCTTCATGGGGAAACGGATATTCTTCGACAAGCAAGCGAATCTTTTCGGCAACAAATCTGGCAGATTCTGCATCTGTTTGTGACAGGACAATAACAAACTCTTCGCCCCCGTACCTTGCAACAAAATCAATGCTGCGGATATTTTCACGCATCAATCCTGCGATGTTGCGCAGAACTTCATCTCCGGCAAGGTGTCCTTGGGTATCATTATAGTGTTTAAAATAGTCGATATCGAGCATCAGCACGGATACTTTAGAATTGTGCCGTTCTGCACGTAAAAGTTCACGATCAAGATATTCACGAAAGTACCGATAATTGTGCAGCTTTGTCAAACCGTCTGTAACAGCCAGTTCACGCAGTCTTTCTTTGGCTTGCTCGAGTAGTTTTACTTTTTCTTGCAACTCGTCATGCAAGGTTTTAATCCTCAATAACGATTTTACTCGAGCCAATAATTCCAATTTATTAAACGGCTTTGTAATAAAATCATCTGCTCCGGCCTCGATGCCTTTGATCTTATCTTCGATTTCGTTCAAGGCGGTGACCATGATTACGGGAACAAATCTAGAGTTCTTGTTTTGTTTGAGAATCCGGCATGTCTCAAATCCATCCAGCTTGGGCATCATGATATCCAGAAGGATGAGGTCCGGCTTGTGTTCACGGAACTGTTTTAGAGCTTCTTCGCCGTTGTTGGCCACAACGGTCTCATATCCTGCAGAGCTCAGATGCGTTTGCAGTAATTGAATATTTACTGGAATGTCATCCACGACCAAAATCTTGATACGTGTATCAGATTTTAGGCTATTTAAATTGAGTGTCATATTGGTTTTAACCGCAAAAGTCATGTTTGATATCCTGGTCTCTGGCTGCTGCGGCTTCGTCTAATCGCGATACAGGTGTATTAAAGGGTGCTTGTTTTACCACATCCGGGTTTTCGGAACATTCTTTGGCGATCATTTTCATGATAGTGATAAAATTATCGAGTGATTCCTTTGATTCTGTTTCAGTGGGCTCGATCATCAAAGCCTCGGAAACGATCAAAGGAAAATAGACTGTCGGGGCATGTACACCAAAATCCAATAGTCTTTTGGCAATATCCAGTGTTTTCACGCCCTGGCTTTTTTGCCGGTCGCCGGAAAGAACAAATTCATGCAATGGCATACCCGGATAGGGGATATCATAATCTGCGGCGAGTTGTGATTTTATATAATTCGCATTAATGATCGCATTTTCTGCTACGCGCCGTAACCCTTTTGCTCCCAGCATACGAATATAGGTGTATGCTTTGACCACTACGCCGACATTTCCCATAAATGTGCTCAATTTTGATGAAGAAATTTGCTGCCGAACATAACGGTCGCCATTTTTGGCAACACACGGTGAAGGCAAAAATTCTTTACAGGATTCCGTGACTCCCACTGGTCCTGAACCTGGC
>CAYNUX010000100.1:0-10901 GCA_964400115.1 uncultured Cytophagia bacterium | reverse complement strand
GGCCTTAAAGATGGGTGTAGAAAATTTTGCGATTGCCTGTGCACACAAGACAATGCCCAAAGCTCTCGAACAACTGGCACAGGATGATAAGAATCGAATAAACGGGTTTATTTGTCCGGGTCATGTCAGTGCGGTAATCGGAACATATCCCTATAAATTTTTACCCGAAGAGTATGGTATTGCTTGTGCAGTGGCCGGATTCGAACCTCTAGATATCCTAACAGCTATACAAATGCTTTGCAGGCAAATCCAGGTAAAAAAACCTTTTGTCGAACTCGAATATGATCGCATAGTTAAGCCAGGTGGAAATCTCAGGGCAATGTCGATCATGAAACAGGTTTTTCAGGAATGCGACTCTGAGTGGCGTGGATTCGGCATAATTCCCAAAAGCGGGTTATCTATCAGACCTGAATATCAGCATTATGATGCTTTTGTGAGAACCCGCATAGAAATAAAAGAGTCAAATTCAAATTCTGACTGCATTTGTGGCGATATTCTCAGAGGATTAAAAAAACCTCCTCAATGCAAATTGTTCGGTGATCGATGTACGCCAGAATCACCCATAGGAGCGTGCATGGTATCCGGAGAAGGGAGTTGTGCAGCATATTTTAAATATGCAGATTCCACGCAACACCGGAACCATCAAGTAGATCTTTTAACCCAGGATAAGTCAAATTGATAAAAAAAACAGACCACATAAAACTGAGCCATGGCAGTGGCGGCAAGTTGAGCCAGGACCTCATCAAAACGATTATTTTACCCCATTTCAACAATCCCTATCTGGAGAGACTCGACGATAGTGCTGTACTCGAAAGCTGGAATGAAAAAATTGCACTGACAACGGACTCTTTTGTGGTTGATCCGATCATTTTTCCTGGCGGAGATATCGGAAAACTGGCGGTATCCGGCACGATCAACGATCTGGTCGTAAAAGGAGCTGAACCCTTGTATCTTACAGCAGGCTTTATTCTGGAAGAAGGATTGTCCATTTCAATACTGGAACAGATCGTGCAGTCTATGGCCGAGACGGCCACAATTGCCGGGATCAAGATTGTAACAGGGGATACCAAAGTGGTTTCCAAAGGCTCTGCCGATAAAATATTCATCAACACATCGGGGATCGGGCGAATAGAGAACGGTTTAAACTGGGACAGAACAGAGATATCACCTGGCGATGATATCATTATCAATGGCAATATCGGAGAACATGGATTGTCTGTATTACTTGCCAGAGAGGATTATGGACTTATCACGGATATACAGTCTGATGTCAATCCGCTTTCAGATCTCGTCGGAATATTGCGAAAAGAAAAACTGCGGATCCATGCCATGCGTGATCCTACCCGTGGAGGACTTGCAGCCACATTGAATGAAATGGCACAGGCTGCGCACTTTGATTTTGTAATTCAGGAGAGTAATATTCCCCTTTCCAGTGCGGTCCATTCTGCGTGCCAAATATTGGGTTTGGATGCATTATCTATCGCGAATGAGGGTAAAGTGGTTATTTTTGTCGATTCTGCTGACAGTGAAACGTTATTACAAAACTTAAAATCGCATCCACTTGGCCAAAATGCATCAAAAATCGGTACTGTTATTCACGGAGAAGGGCAAGTTATCATGAACACCCGAATTGGCGGTAGACGCCTCATTGACTTGCCAGTGGGTGAATTATTACCTCGTATTTGTTAACCATTCAAACAAGGGGTGCATAATGACTAATTTATTTCTTGCAAGTGAAATTCTGGAAATCAACATAGAAGAAGAACGCAATGGCGCAGCGTTCTATCTTGCACTGGCGGAAAAAAGCGACAATAAATTGGTTCAATCCGTTGCCAGAGATATCGCAAATCAGGAAATGACGCATGAAAAAAAATTCAAAGAACTGTTGGACCGGGTTCAGGTACGAGAATCCGAAGAACAGTATCCCGGTGAATTTGATTCTTATATCGACAAGTTAAAAGGCCACCAGATTTTCAACAATCCTCCACAAGCAGCAGAGACTGCAAAGAAAACCCCGGATATCGAGGCGATTGAGTTGGCCTTAAAAACCGAGTACGCCACCTTGAAATTGTTGAACGAATTGCGCCGTCATCTTGACAAGAGCGAAATTCAATATGTGGATATAACTATTCAGGAAGAAGAGGATCATGTTAAACAATTGAACGATTTGTTGAGCAAGTTAGTTTGATCAAATCTACATGAACGCTCTGTTTCTCTCTAAACATAAAGTTGGAATGCTAACCTTTACCACGAGGTCCTGTCGCATTGAATCAAATCATCTTCTGCGCACTGGGAGAGCAATGGCCCCAGTCTGAATTCGAGAACTCTCTGGCCATGCTTTCCGTCGGGGAGCAACAACATATCACTCGTTTTCAGCAATGGCAAGACCGCCAGCGAAGCTTACTGGGTAAGTTGATGCTGCGTATGATCTTGAAGAATTTTAACATTTCTCCATTGGACGATTTATTCTACGACCAGTATGAACGTCCTTTCCAGCGTCAAAAAGAAAGGGTGGATTTCAATATCGCTCATTCGGGAAACTGGATCGTCTGCGGGGCTTGTGACAGCGGCCGTATCGGTGTGGATGTAGAACGGGTGCACCCCATCGAAATGGATATCGCAAAACAATATTTTGCAACGAAAGAGGTTGCGTTTTTATTAGAACAACCCCAGGATGAGCGTTTACATTGTTTTTATCGGTTTTGGACGTTAAAAGAAGCTTATATCAAAGCCAAAGGCAGCACCTTTTTGATTCCCCTGGATCAATTCTGGTTTGATTTACAAAACGAAAGCAATCCATCATTTCATTTAAAAGAGTGGCAGGATCAGAAAGAATGGACATTTCATTCCTTGAAATTAGATACCGAACATATCTTTTCTGCTTGCATGCCTGCAAATGAAAGACAAATAAAGATCAACTTTGAAACCTTGTCTTCGATCGTTTCCTCACTCATATAATTCAAATATTTCTCGACCAGGTCCCCTTTCTCACGGGTTCAGTATCCAAAAGTCTGATTGCTAAAAAATGGTAAAAAAGCATCTCATAATTCTTTTAGAGTGGTGTCATTTAAAAATAGTAATCTGTGACAAAAATTCATGACACATTACATGAAAAAAATCCGAACACTTTAATTCTTTGTATAAATCCAATAAAATCAAACTCAACTTTCTCACATCGATCAAAGTCTCACGGTACAATTATTGCTTATATTTTTTTAAAATCACTATAACAAACAACACGAGGTAAGATAATGAATAAACACACATCATCAATCATAATTTATTTAATGCTTTTTTTTCTCGTAACATCTTGTCTGGCGCAGCTCAAAGTAAAAAATTCCCAAAACACCATTGTCATGACCGTAAGCGAAGAGGGTAATGTTGGTATTGGTGCAACCTCACCCGACAAACTTCGGGTCGCAGGCAGGACCTGGACGGATGCACTGAGGCTAGGAAGCAGCACAACAGCCGGATATGTCTTGACAGCCAACCAAAATGGAGTTGGAAGCTGGCAGCAGGCGCCCCAATTTTTAAAGAGCATAGAGAGTGTCGAGAATGACAACGGTAATATTGATCTTGTGCCAGGCAACGGGATAAATATCTCTGCCAACAGCACCAGCAAAAACATTACTCTTGCATTAGATCCTAGCATTATAGAAATTTTTCCTCTGGCGCAATATGTCTCACCGGATTATATCATTATTAACGACAATGGAGATTACAGAATTAGCCAAGTCACAACTCTGCAGCCAGGGACGTATCTCTCTGTTTTTCCGGGATCACTACAGATTTCAGGAGGCGATCCTGTGCATGGTGTCCCTCCCGGTAATGGGGGATGGATCAGACTATATGAAATCACCAGCACTAATTCTTATGGTAAAAGTTATGCCGGTCATCATGTAAGCAATCTTGTCAATTTTAAGACGTCAAATCCTACTGTCAATATCTTTGAGATAAATCAAGCGACCGATGTCGCGGCCAGACTGCTTTTTGATGCCTATGATGATGCTGTCTCTGCCCTGGTTTACTGGGTAAAACAGGGCAACCCTTTGATCAAATTGGTCAAAATAAAATAGTTCTATATAATTTTTGCCATACCAATATGTTCGTTACGATGAAAGGCTACCCGTTTCTCGGTGTAGCCTTTTTTTTAGGTACGATTCGTTCGGATAAAATTAGCAGCTGGCCATACCGATGCGGCTGAAGGTTATTTTCTCTTCGGCAATTCTGAAACTCGTGATCAGAACCGGAGAATAGGTACAGAAAATCGAGATGAGACAAACTGGGAGTATTAAAGCCGGTTTTGCTTATTCCAAATATGTATATCCATACAATCCCGATCGATAATTCGACAAGAATTCTTTGCCCTCTTCCACAGAAATGACACCAGATTTTACACTGGATGTTGTCCAGGTCTCTACAGATCTCACCATCTTTTTGGCGTTGTACTGGACGTAATCGAGGACTTCAGCGACTGTTTCTCCGTCAATGATCTGATCGATGTTATAGCCGTCTTTGCTCACAGACACATGGACGGCATTGGTATCTCCGAACAAATTATGCAAATCACCGAGAATTTCCTGATACGCGCCTACAAGAAATACGCCGAGATAATAAGAGTCCCTCGCTTTCAGGGCGTGAACCGGGATGTAAAAATCCGGATTACTGGTCGCAATAAATTTGTCGATCTTGCCATCAGAGTCGCAGGTAATATCCTGAATCGTGGCAAAACGACCGGGTTTCTCTTTGAGCCGGTGAATGGGCATAATAGGAAAGATCTGGTCGATTGCCCAGGCATCGGGTAAAGACTGGAATAGCGAAAAATTGCTAAAGTATTTATCGGAAAGCATTTTTGATATTTGTCTGACCTCTTCTGCCATATGTTTGGTAGAACTCGCCATCTGATAGACCTGCCTGGCAATGGACCAGAACAAACGTTCGATTTGTGCTCTCGTTTTTAAATCGAGCAAACCCAGGCTAAACCGATCCAGGGCTTCTTCGCGAATCTGCTGGGCATCATGCCAATACTCTAACATTCGAGGATTATTGTTATTATCCCACAGTTGATAGAGTTCCTGAACCAGTTCATGATCCTGTTCTGTAGCCAGCTCTTCGGGATTCCATTCAGGCAATGTCGTGGTTTCGAGTACCTGAAAAATGAGCACCGAGTGATGGGCGGTGAGTGAACGTCCTGATTCGGCAATGATATTGGGATGAGGAATATCTGCCTTGTCTGCAGCATCGACAAAGGTGCTGATCGAATCGTTGACATATTCCTGGATCGAATAATTGACGCTGCTTTCGCTGTTGGAAGATCCGGTGCCGTCATAGTCGACCCCCAGTCCGCCGCCAATATCGACAAAATCGATCTGAAATCCCATTTTGCGGATCTGGACATAAAACTGGGACGCCTCTCGTAAAGCGTGTTTTATTCTGCGAATCTTGGTGACCTGACTACCGATGTGAAAATGAATCAGACGCAAACAGTCCTGCATTTTGTGCTCGTTGAGAAACTCGAGTGCCTCCAGCAGCTCGCTCGATGTGAGTCCAAATTTGCTGATATCTCCGCCGGATTCTTCCCACTTGCCGCTTCCGGAACTGGCAAGTTTAATACGGATGCCAAGATTGGGTTTGATCTTGAGACGTTTGGCTATCGTTGTGATCAGTTTTAATTCATTCATTTTTTCGATGACCAGAAAAACACTTTTGCCCATTTTTTGAGCGAGGAGTGCGAGCTCGATATAAGCTTCGTCCTTATAGCCGTTACAGATAATCAATGATTCAGGATCGGTATTGATAGCAATGACGGCATGGAGTTCTGGCTTGGAACCGGCCTCGAGGCCGATATTGAATTTTTTACCATGCCCTACGATCTCTTCTACCACCGGTCGCATCTGATTCACTTTGATGGGATAGATGATATGACTCGAGCCTTTATACTCATATTCTTTGGTCGCAGATTTGAAGCACTGGGACAGTGTCAGAATTCGGTCATCCAGGATATCAGGAAAGCGCACCAATACGGGTGTGGACACATCGGATAGAGAGAGTTCATCGATCAGCGCTTTCAGATCTACAGAGGCGCATTCGCGTTGTGGCGTGACGCAGACATGGCCCTTTTCATTGATCGAAAAATAGTTGACGCCCCATCCATTGATGTTATAGAGCTCTTCCGAGTCTTCTATTTGCCATTTTCTCATATTTTCTCCTGACCTTTTTTTGCCTTCAAGAGTGCTTTTGTAAAACGATGCAGCCGGGAGGATATTTGTTTTAGAGGCCTGTCTTTGCAACAATCCATGACATAGGCGGCCAGCAATGGGAATACAATACTATATTCTCCCCATATCTGTACGAGTTTAGTCTCATCCGCGCTGCGATACTTGCCCCAGGTTACGGCTTCACTAAAAGTACAACTCGAAAGACTGCCAGCCGGATTTCAACAGCGAAATGACCATTCCCCCCATGCCGCCGGCAATGCCAGCCCCGGCAATACCCAGCCAGATCGTGTCGCCCTCATCGATCATGGTTTTGAACAGATGGGCGCCACGGAATACATTGCGTGCCTCAAAAAAAGTGTTCCCCATGACCTCCAGCAATTCCTTGAGGGTCATTCCTTTATGAATAAACTGGGGTTTGATATCCGGTGCATTATGATAAATAGAGTGATTAAAAATCATTGGATTATTCTCACAGTATTCAACCAGCCTCTTTGCAGTTTTTCAGCTTGAAAAAAGCATCTAATGTAAAAATTAATTCAAGAAAAACCAAATCATTTTAATCATCATCAGCAAATCCCACCGACTGCAGACGAAAAAAACACTCTCGACGTTTCAAAAAAGATTCGCATGCTATTGAATTATTGGTTATTTTTAGATACACTTTTTCCACGCATAGAATATTCACACATTATATCCTTAGGTATTCAGGTCAAGACCAAAAACGTATATCCTTTTCAAAAATGTAACCGAATCATATCCCATAGGAGATCTATTATGTATAATAAAATCATCACCGATATTCATCCCCTGGGTTTTACCTGGGAAACCAGCGATCCGTTTCTGTTTTGCGTCCATCATCTGGATCATTATCCGGCTGGAAATGATCAGTTGGGACCAGCCGCTTCTCTGGCAGGACGAAATCTGGGCCAGGATTTTTCCACTCAAAATGACTGGCGTATGTATCACGGTCAGGAGATCCCCGGATTTCCTGCTCATCCTCATAGAGGATTCGAGACAGTCACCGTGGTGTTGAACGGATTCGTTGATCATTCCGATTCACACGGAGCGGCTGGCAGATATGGCAATGGCGACGTGCAATGGATGACCGCCGGAGCCGGACTGCAGCATGCGGAAATGTTTCCTCTTTTGAACAAAGAAAAAGACAACCCCTTGGAACTGTTTCAGATCTGGCTTAACCTTCCCAAAGAACGCAAATTTTGCAAGCCCTTTTATGCGATGCTTTGGGCTGAGGATATCCCTGTATATACAGAAAAAGACAAAAATGACCACCAAACGAGGGTTATCGCCATCGCCGGAAAAATAAACGAGGTGACCGCACCCGAGCCGGCACCGGATTCCTGGGCATTCGATCCCGCCAATGAGGTCGGAATCTGGCTCATAAACCTGCAACCCCATGCACAATGGACGCTCCCACCCGCTTCCCCCAGTGTCAACCGGTCGCTCTATTTCTATCGTGGCGCTGATCTCAATGTCGCGGGAATTCCTGTAGAACCTTATCATTCCGTTGAACTCTTGGCAGACCACCCCGTCATCCTGGAAAACGGGCAAAAGGAGGCATCGCTTTTAATGCTTCAGGGCCAACCGATCAATGAACCGGTAGTCCAGCATGGCCCGTTCGTCATGAACACAGCTGAGGAAATACAACAGGCCATTTACGATTACCGGCGCACCGAATTTGGTGGCTGGCCCTGGCCCAGACACGATCATGTCCATGACCATAATATGGGGCGTTTTGCCAAATATGCCGATGGTCTGCAAGAGGTCCGCTGAATCTCTGATGCCGGAGAACTGGATAAGATTTGCGACCTTGGAATAATTTATTACGGGAATGCACCTATAGATTCAGGAGAGAGCATAATGAAAAAGATCAAAGTGGCTTCGGTTCAGTTCAATCACAAGCCAGGAAATAAAAACTTTAACCTGCAACGTATATTGTCTTTTGTTCAACAGGCCGCAGAGAATGCGGTGGAATTGATCGCATTTCCTGAAATGTGTATCACCGGGTATTGGCACATCAGAAATCTGTCCCAAAAAGAGGTCGAATCACTCTCTGAACCGGGTACCGCGGGCTCAGAACACGGCGTCCGGATTTATACAATCTCTTGACAGAATTTACGGGCATGGAAAAAGAGACCCGCAAAAGCCGGTTTGCTCTTGATGATAATTAAAATAAAAGCCCCAGAGAGTAAGGGGCACAGAGGAGGCTCTATACACGGGATGAAGGGAAAGAATCAGGCCCTGACAGCCATCAAATGGCGCCCTATTCTTGAAAATGAATACACAAAGGCAAAGTTATGAAAAAAAACACTCCAATCCGCTCGTTTCTGTCCGCTTTATTTATTGTAGCGATCATGGATTTCACACCAATCCACTCTCAGGCGCAACATCAGGAAAAACCGGGACAATGGCACTCTCCCCGAGTGATATATCACGTCACTGTCTATAAAGAAAAAGGCCGGTTTGGCGGCTGGCCGGCCAACCATGGGTTCTGGTCCTGGGGAAATGAAATCCTGGTGGGATTCGGCCGGGGCTGGTACAAAGATCTCGGCGACCGGCACCATATCGACCGCGAACGCAGCGAAGAACACTGGTTCGCGCGCAGCCTCGACGGCGGACAAACCTGGCAGACAGAGGATCCGTCCGAGGATATCGTGCCCAGCGGCGAAGAACTGTTTGGTTATCCGCTTCCCCATCTCGTCTCACGACCCATCACCGAATGTCCGGGCAACATTGACTTTTTCCATCCCGGTTTCGCTATGGCCGTACGCATGTTCGATGGCGGGCCGGGGTCTGTGTTCTATACTTCGTTTGACCGGGGCAAGCGCTGGCAGGGTCCCTATAGATTGCCCTTGTTCGGCCTCGACGGGGTCAATGCCCGCACCGATTATATCATCGATGGCAAGCACGAATGCACCCTGTTTCTCACCGATGAACAAGGCCGGTCATTCTGTGCTCGAACCAGGGATGGCGCCAAAACCTGGCAGTTTCTCGCCCATATCACACCCCCGCTCAAAGAATTCGCCATCATGCCGGCTTCAGTGCGGCTCTCTCCTGAAAAGATCCTGGTGACGGTACGTCGCCTACAGGAAGAAAAACGCTGGATCGATGCCTATATCAGCGAGGACAAAGGTCACTCGTGGGCGTTTCTCAATACTCCGGTCAAAAGTACAGGCGCGGGCAATCCGCCGGCCATGATCAAACTGGCTGACGGACGAATCTGTCTCACCTATGGCTACCGGGCCAAACCCTTTGGCATCAGAGCTGTGCTCAGCGAGGATGAGGGAACGACCTGGAGCGAGCCCATTATCCTGCGTGATGACGGGGCCAGCAAAGACCTGGGATACACCCGCACCGTACAACGACCGGACGGCAATATCGTTACCGTCTATTATTATAACGACGCACAAGCGCCTGAACGCTATATCGCAGCCACGATCTGGCATCCGGGTGAACAGATGCCCTGACAAACTGCGTCATATCCTCAGACGGAAAAATATAACCACTCTTTTCCTAAATTTCAGGATGGATGAAGAGTATAAATATTGTTAAATGAACAATAGTGTACCGATAGGCATCAAAAGCGCGGATGACCGGCTCATAAACAACATGAATCTAAAAATTAAGGAGTGACTTTTGCACATATTGATTACCGGCACCAGTTCAGGAATCGGCCATGGCCTGGCCAAAGAATTTGTCGGTCGTGGCGACGAGGTTTGGGGAATCAGCCGCAGAGAACCGGACGAATTGGATCAAAATGACAATTATCATCATCTCCAGCAAGATCTGACAGAGTATGACCGCGTACGTCAAACGGTTCCGGATTTTATCAAAAATGTTCAGCGCTTTGACCTGTTTATTCTCAATGCCGGCGTGTTGGGCGAGATCGCCTGGATGAGCGAGGTGGGCGTAGACGAGATGAAACGGGTCATGGAAATCAATGTCTGGGCCAATAAAGTCTTACTCGATCTTTTGTTTAAACAGGTAAAAGAGATCAAACAGGTCATCGGCATGTCGACCAAAGCCTCGCTGCGCAGCTCGCCCGGCTGGGGCCCCTATTCGGTTTCCAAAGCCGGATTGAATATGCTCCTGAACGTCTATTCCAAAGAATATCCCGACACCCATTTCAATGCCTTTGCGCCCGGACTCGTGGACAGCGAGATCCAGGAGGATATCTGGCAGATCGAGGAAACCGACAAATATCCCACCATCAAAAAATTGCAGGATGCCCGGCATACTGAAAATATGCCCGAACCGGGCAAAGCCGCCCCCATGCTGATCAAAGGCATGCAAATGGCACTGGATTATGATAACGGATCGTTCGTGGATGTCAGAGATATGAAGATTGATCAATAGCAAAGTACACATTGCCAGGATCAAAATAAGCTTTTCGCAAACCTATTGACTTTAACACTATTTTGACATACATTAAGTATATATTTTTATGATACAATAGCAGGATATAATATGAAGACAATATCATTAAAAGTAGACGAGACCGTGTTCGGAGAAACCGAAAAAATCGTATCGATGCTGCAAAAATCCAGAAATCGCTATATCAATGATGCGATTGAACACTATAATAAACTGCAAAAGCGCCGATTGATAGCCGAAACAATCAAAAAAGAATCTCTAATCGTGAAAGATGACTCTATGTCAGTGTTG
>CAYNUX010000099.1:0-10902 GCA_964400115.1 uncultured Cytophagia bacterium | reverse complement strand
ATTCAGACCAAAGTCTGGTCATGGAGTGGTATGATCAAAACGACTATAAAGAGATACGCGGGGTGGAAATCGAAATACGCAAATCTGTAGGACGATTTATTAGCGGCTATATCAACTACAATTATATCAAAAAGAGCGAAGCCAATCTGGAAATTCCCAATCTCAGCGATATTCCTATTGTTACCGATGATCCCAATATCGGGCGCAATGGTGTGTTGTGGGGGGTGCCCCGCTCTGATATCAGTGTCCTTGAACCTTGGGCAAAAGGGGTGGTCACCTTTACCGGCCCACCCGAATGGGGACCAAGACTCTTTGATCATGCTATCTTTGGAGATGCCAATCTTAGTTTGCAATTGCATTATCAGGGTGGTCCCAAGAGACGTCATCCTCGCGGTAGTTTTCGCGATACTCATCCGGATGTTTGGTTCCAGGAGCTGGACAAGTACTGGGCAAATATGCGCTTTTCAAAACTTTTTCGCATCAAAAGCTCTACCCTTGAATTTTATACAGATATCAGCAATGTTTTGCACACCCAATTCCGTAATCCGCCCGGGGGTATCAGCAGAGAGGATTATTATGATGACTTGTGGGAATCGGGCCGGCTCGACGAGGTAGGTACCGATGAATTGAGCAATCCAAAGATTTTGCGCACGGAAAGTGATGATGTTTACTGGGCTCGTGTAAAAAGAGTTGTTCTGGGATTTCGCTTATCTCTATAATTACCTGCGGAGGTTTTATGCGTCGAGTATTATTGGCTATGCTTCTTATATTCTCGAGTCACCAACTATTCGCACAAATCAAAAGCCATCAGATCGGCCGTCTCTGGACAACCCTGTTTGAGGTCGGCACCTTGCCTGATTATGCGCCCTTGCAGAATCAAATGACTTACCCCGGCGGCGATTTTTTTCTGCACACCCGCAAACATATGGAAGAAACAGGACTGTGGATCGGCGTAAGGGATTGGACGGATAAATTCGGACAATTCCGCTCCTATTATGTGTCGGAAGGAGGATATCTCAATCAGGAGGCAGCCGATTATTTGAAACCGATTCAAAGCCGAAAATATGTCCGGCAACGATTGCCATTGGTTGATGTTAACGAACAACGAGAACAACGCATTCTCGATAATCGGCAGAGCAGTTATCGTCTCACCTCCCTGGATTCCGACGAGCAAATTTCCATGAAATGGGCCACAGATGTGGGCCTCGAAGTAACAGTGAATAGTTATGCGTTTGCCAATCGCTTTCACGATCAATATGTCATCCTCGAGTATGAATTTACCAATACCGGTGATGTCGATGGCCAGAGTCCTACTGAATACCCCAATCAAAATCTCACAGGTATTTACTTTGGATTTTGGCGTTCCTTTATTCCATCGGGCGATATCGGGCATGAACAGATGGGCGGCCAGCATGATGACTGGTGCCACTATTATGGAAACCAGGTTGGCGATACCTTGCGAGGCTTTTGGTATACCTATGACGGCGATGGCGACCGACGAGCGTTTGATGATGTCGGTGATCCATCTGAGGTGAATGGTGAATTTTTGTCCACGTCTTATCCTGCTTTTGGTGTTTTGCATGCTGATACTGATCACACAGATGAAACCGATGACCGTTCACAACCTGCCACCGTGAATTTCTGGCCACGCAGTCGAGTGCACTCTCATACCAAAGGCGATCCTGAACAAACGCTCTATTTCGATTTGAGCAGTAATGAGCAAAGCCGGGGTTCCGATACCGGTGACTATGCTGATCCCTATAATTCGGATATCCAGCATCCCGACGTGTTGTTGAGTTTCGGTCCTTATGATTTGCCTTTTGGAGAAACCATTCGTATTGTTTTGTTCGAGGCTATAGGTTCTATCGATAGATCAGAGGCCATTAATTATGGAAAACAACATTTCAATAACACCCTGGAATGGAATGGATTGACGGGTGATGGTGCCAAAAATGCTCTTATTGCCACAGGTCTAGACTCTTTGCATCAAATCGTCCATCGTGCCGAGTGGACCTGGGCCAATGGGTACGCGGCAGTTCCGGATGGGCCTGGAGCACCGAATCTCAGAATTCAGGCCGGACCAGGAAAGGTCGATCTCGAATGGTATTATGGTAATTATGGCACACATGATACCACGCCTCCTGATGGCGATAACGATACAGATGTTTACGACTTTGCGGGTTATCGTGTTTACCGGGCAGAAGAGTCTTACCTCAATCCCTATCGCATGATATTTGAATGCGGCGGAAACAGTGGAGTACCGGTGACCAATATCTATACAGACCGTGATGTGGAACGAGGTCAATCCTATTTTTATTATGTTGTGGCGTTTGATGACGGCACGCAAAATACCAGTCCCCTCAGTTATGGAAAATCTCTGGGATCGAGCCATTTTTCTAACCGTAATTATCAGTATGCAGCCATTCCCTTTGTGGGAGCTTTTACACGACTCGACTCCATTTATGTGGTACCCAATCCTTTTCATGCTCAAGGTTTGGAATATGGCGGTACATTCAGAGAAGATTATATTATTGAACCCGATATCGGCGCTCGCATCGAAGATCGCATCACCTTTGTGGGGCTTCCTGCCAAAGCAATGATTCGCATTTTTACGGCTCATGGAGACCTGGTCGCTACCCTGGAACATCCGGATCCGTTCAATCCCCGCTCCGTACCCGAGTCCGCAGATGAGATGTGGTTCCAGATTTCCGACAGTTATCAAACAATTAAAAGTGGAGTTTATTTTTATCATGTGGAGGGATGGGACCGACATGATAATTTTTTGGGTACTGCAACGGGCAAATTCATCGTCATACGCTAGGAGAGATACCATATGAAGATAAAACATTTTACTGTTCTTTTGATTCTCTCTTTATCCGTCGCTTCATCAGCTAAAAACAAGGTGGGTCAGAGCGGGATGACCTATCTGGGTATTAGCATGGGTGCCAGAGAAACTGCCATGGGTGATGCTGCCACCGCATCGACACGAGGTATACAGGGGCTTTGGCATAACCCGGCTGTTCTGACAGAGATTCATCAATTCGAATTTGTGTTCAATCAGGTCGATTGGTTTATCGATTCTAAACTGTATGGTACGGCTGTGGCGTTTAATGCAGGCAAGTTGGGTACTTTTGCCCTCGATGTTACCTATATGGATTTTGGCGATATCATGGGTACCCGCCGGGTAGACAAATCTGTGGACCTTCGCGGTTTTCAATTGACAGGCAATATCGGAATTGAAGATTGGGCCATCGGCTTTGCCTATGCACGCAGCTTTAGTGACAAGTTTTCCATGGGTGTAAAAATCAAACGTTTGCATGAAAATCTCGGTATGGCCCGATATGTGACCAGTGAGTTCGAGAATCCGGAAACCGGTACCAAAACCAGAACCTATAACGAAAAAGAATGGGAAATCAATGACTGGGGTCTGGATTTCGGGACGTTGTATCATGTGGGTTGGAAAAGCCTGACGATTGGTATGAGCATGCAGAATTTTTCCCGGGATATGAAATATTGGTATGAAGAGTTTTCCACTCCCATGGTTTTGCGAATGGGCGCAAGTATGGATGTTCTGGACTTTTGGCCTTCTGTCTCGCGTGAAACAGACCTGATTCTCGCAGTGGATGCCCTTCATCCCAACGATCATACCGAACGCGTTCACGTAGGCTCGGAATTGGTTTTGTTCAAACGCTTTGCATTGAGAGCCGGTTATAAATTTAATCACAGTGTTGAATCCCTGACCGCAGGTGTCGGACTGGTATTCGATTATAGCGGTTTACAAGGTATCTTGAATTATGCTTATGGAACAGCCGAGTATTTTGACAGCATCAATCGATTGAGCTTTTCTTTTTCTTTCTAAAACCCAGTCTTTAAACCATTAACACTTAATTTAAGGAGAGGCATTTATGAAATGGTTACAATGGTTAATCATGCTATGCATGGGGTTGATGCTTGTTAGTGCAGGTGTCGCCCAGGAAGGTGCGGTCTTGTGGGAGGATAATTTTGATGATGATGATCCTCCGGCCTTGAAAAATGTGGGATGGATGTACTATGGTCCCGAAGATGGGCTGACCGGAGCTGTGGTAGAACAACTGGACGGCAACCTGCATCTGAAACAGGGTTCTTTTCAGGTCATTGGTGCAGTGGTTGCCGGTACCAATGGCGTACCGCAAATTGAACTCGAGGATGATGGGGATCCGACGGAAGCGACAGAAAATGCGATCAAGGCCAATAATTATAGCAGTCCGAATCAGGTATTTACCTATCAGGTCAATTTCAAAAAAATCACACAATCATTTTTTGTCAATGCCACTCGCATGACCATCGATTCAGACAGTCTGGATTCCGATCCCACCGAATCACCAGCTTATATTTTATTTATCAGTCCGTTACAGCAACAAGTTGGCCTGGCAAAGATAGGGGACGTGGCGTTTGCTCTTCTCGATCCCACAGGATATACCTATCTGAATGAGATGGCTACTTTTGCATTCGAACTGGATGTGTATTATTGGATCAAGCTGTATCTGAACGAAGGGGATTTTAAAGTAAAGATTTGGGAAGGTCCTCCTGATCTGGAACCCGATGAATGGCTTGTCGAGGCAGTGGATCCGGAACCGCGTGTCAATGGCCAGTTTACCTATTTTGGATTGCTGAATCCCGACCCCAATGGAACGGATGAAGTCTTGATCGACAATGTGACCATGCGTGCAGCCGGTGGTACTGCTGTGGATTCACGAGAATCTTTGCCCATGGATTTTGCTCTGAGACAAAATTATCCCAATCCGTTCAATCCGACGACAAATATTGAATTCCAATTGCAGCATCGCGGTAATGTCTCATTGGATATTTTTAATATAGAGGGTCAACGGGTAAGATCTCTGGTACAAGAGTCGTTGCCTGCAGGCAATCACCTTATGGTCTGGGATGGACTGGACGATCATGGTCATGTCGCCGCTTCTGGTATTTATACGTATCAGCTGCGTGTCGGAAACAATGTTGAAACCAAAAAAATGGTTATGATTCGTTAAGTGCCCGAAAAAATGAGACGCGGGCAAATGATGAAAATTTGGCCCGCGTCTTCCTTGTCTCCCCTCAAAACCTTATAATCTATCAATGACGGCCTCGAGTTTTGCCCTTACCTCTTTTGCCGTTTGTGCCAGTTTTTTATTTTTTACTCCTGCCATCATTGCCACCGGATCGACAGCAGAGACCACGGTTTTTCCTTTATCATCGACATCCTAAAAAGTGACTCGCAATTCTCCATAGATTGCCACCGGTGCGGCAGGCAAAACAGAATAGGGGCCAAATCCGCGCATCACAACCTCTGTATCTGTAATATTTTTCAAGTTCAAACTCCAACGTGTCCGATTGACCAGATAATAGACTGATGCATCGAGTGTGGTATAGCTATCGGTCTTGAAACCATTATCTTCTGCAATAAATTGCTCTCCCATATAACGGATACCGGCGCCGATTCCAAAGTGATCCCCGAATTGACGAGTGTGCCAAAAATTGACCATATGTGTGGGCACAAAAGCCGGGTCATTGCCTGACCGGTCGACCACCATGGTGAGCGGATTCCCTGCTTGATCCATTCCCACCGTCACTCTTTCTGCAAATGATGTCAATTCTGCATCTGTATAGGTATACGAAAACAGTGTTGCACAATTTTCCGTCATTTGGGCCGCCACATCCAGTTCGATACCGCGAGAGCGTTGATCGCCGCTCTGCTGACTCAACCCTCCCTGCACGGGAATGGAAATGTTTTCTTTTCTCAAGTCATAAACCGCCAAAGTAGAGCGAATCTTGCCTCCCAGCCAATCTCTTTTCAAACCGATTTCAAATTGTCTGCTTTTTTCGGGTTCCGGTTCGCCTACAATACGTATCGATGGCGGCGCAAAGGCCTGTCCCGCATTGGCATACAGTACTGTTTGTTTTAAAATATCCACGCTCACTCCGGCAAACGGACTGAATTGTTGATAATCCCGATCGGTTTGCTTGATGTCGTCAGTCATAGCTATGCGATCATAGCGACCGCCCAAATAGAGTTTCGCCTTTTCTTTAATATCGATGACATCCAGAAAATAGGGCGCGAACAGATTTTGTCTGGCCTCTCCTTTTTCAAAAGGAAATATCGGCATAGACCCGGGTGTATAGGTTTCAGTGGGGGTGTACAAGTCCTGTACAGGTAATTGCGGGATAATATCGATGCTATAATCTCCGGTAAAACGATTTGCTTCCAAGCCGAAAAGGATATCATGCCGAAGACCGCCGGTAAAAACGGTCATATAGAGCTCTAATTGGTTGCCCAGGATCGTACGTGCGTCATCCAGTTTTTGTAATGACCGTTGCACGATTGTGTTTCCCATCTGGGTCGGGTAGGCGCCATTGATCAAAGTGCCGGTGGATTGCCAGTCCAAAGCGTTATAGTATAGCTTGTTCACAAGCTTTAAGTGCCTGCTTAATTGTTGCTCGTACACAAAACGAGCCCGCACCAGATCCTGGTTGGACTTATCTGCCGGGCTCTGGTAGCTTTGTTCGCGATCCACTGCTGCGATTTGATCGAGTTCATTGGTCACCGGATCAAAGACAAGGGGAATGCCGGTGTCTGGCATGTAATCATTGGACAAAAATTCGACATTGGCTTCCATTTGAATATTTTTCCCGGGACGCCAGAGCACCGTGGGATTGATGGCAAAGACCTCGCTGTCTTTGTCTTCACGATAGCCCTTTGAACCGTTCCACAAGCCATTCACGCGTGCTGCCAGTGTTTTTTGTCGGTTGGCTATTCCGGCGTCCAGTGCGCCTCGATAGGTGCTGAAACTGCCGCTGGACAGGCTCAGAGAGCCAAAATTGCTGAAAACAGGCCGTTTTCGAACCAGATTGATGGTCCCGGAAAGGGGATTGGCACCATATAAAAATGCCCCCGGGCCTTTAAGCACTTCGACGCGATCTAGGTTGTAGAGATTATAGATTATGACCTCGGGTTCCGGGATGCCATCTGAAAGAATCAACCCATTGTCGAGAGTGTTAAATCCTCGAATAATAAAATAATCGTGGACGCCAAATCCGGTTTGCGCATTGATGCCACTGATATTTTCCAGAGTCTCACCCAGATCAAGGGCATGCTGATTCTCGATCATCGCTTCGGTGACCACACCTGAAGAAACCGGGGTTCTTAAAATGGGCACCGGCAACTTGGTCGCAATGGTCGTATATTCAGGGATTTTTTCTACCTTGTCTGCAATGACAATAATAGAATCAGTCAGCGTATATTCCAGAGCCACATTCTGAGCCGATAGCATTGTCGAAAGAAAGAGGATCAGAACCCCCATTTCGATCAATACCTTTTGTAATCTGTTTCGCATTTTGGTCCTCACGCAATTCATGTTGATGTGATTATAGTTTTTTAGTGATTAAGAGACCGACAATAAAAAACATATTTGTCGGTTAAAACAACTTTGCAGTCGGTTTTCGTATGCTAGTCCAGCTGCCAATAATCTATATTTGTTTTTTTGAGTCTGGCCCAGAGAGGTTCGAGTTGTGATTCTTTGGGACCTAACGGATGAACAAGCATGGCCTGTTTTATCAGAGATTGGTCTTTATTCACATACCCTTCTATGGTCAGGCGCTCAAAGTTTTTAATGGTGTGGATCAGACCGATTGTAGCTTTATTCGCTTTGCCAATGGATATGGATTGGGGACCATTGGCTGTCAAGCGTGCCGGGATTTCCAATACATAGTCATCGTCAAGATCACTGACCGTTTGATTGTTGGGTTTGTTGACGATATGAATGCGGCCGGCATCTGTGACAATATCGCGAATCAATTCGGTCGCCACCGTGGAATACATGAATCCGCCGCGCTGCTCGAGCTGCTGCGGTTTTTCGTTCAGATCCTCTTTTTTGTATAGTTGCAGCAATTCTTGTTCGATTCCTTGTATCACCTGACCTCTTGTGCCTTTGCTATCCCGGTCTTTGAATTCACTCTGCAGCATCTTGTCGGTCATGTAAAAGTAACGAAGATAGGGATTGGGCAACAGGCAAAGCTTGTGCAGAAAGTCCGGTTCATAATCTGTGGCCGGGATATTTTTCATGTTTAACCGAAAACGATCCCACATTTCAGCTGTCCGGTCGATGTTATCCACCATGACCTGTTCGACCCAGCTGAGATGATTCAAACCGTAATATTTTAAAAAGATATGATCACGAGTGGTTTCGAACGCTTTGGCCGATTCGAGAACAAATTCAATAGGCACGTTACAGAGCCCAATCGTCTTGTCATATTCGAGGGTGTTGATCATAAATTCGCTCAACAACCCTGAAGGATTTGAAAAATTGATGATCCAGGCGTCAGGGGCCAGAGTTTTGATTTTTTCGACATAGCTCTCCACAATCGGAAAAGCGCGCAAAGCACAGGCCATGCCTCCTATTCCTGTTGTTTCCTGTCCGATGAGACCGAATTCCAGAGGAACGAGTTCATCATTGATACGGCCTTGCAATTGTCCGGCGCGAAACTGAAACAGCACAAAATCTGCATCCCTGATCGCTTTTTCACTATCCATTGTGGGATGTAATTGAGTGGAGAGTCCTGATTTTTTCAACATACGCTGAGCAAATGCTGATACGATATTGAATTTTTCCTTGTTCTCGGGTATATCGAGCATATAAATTTCATCAAACGGTACCTGGTCTGAGATCTGGATCAGTCCTTCAATCAGTTCCGGTGTATAGGTGCTTCCACCTCCGACAATACAGATTTTCATGACACCCTTTCTGCGTTTTTGTAGGTTTGAATGAATCGTTCACTTGTTTTATCATCCAGTCGATGTCCCGACTTTTCATAGGCCAGAAACAAAGCGCCCAGGACGGGGTCATAGTCGGGGATAACGATTTGAGCCGGATATCGTTGTTGGATGGCCAGTTCGATCATACGGGTTAACGGCTGGTATTGCTGCTTGAATACTGTCCCTTCAAGCACCACGGTAAAAGCTTCATCCCGGGTAAACAGTCCGGCATGAAATTCTCGCACTATCGTCAACACCTCTTTTGTCAGCATCCAGCATATATCCAGAGCCCTGCCATCACCTTCCTGGGCCGTATCAAAGAGTGTGCGAATGATCGCTTTGACGAGATTGTCGTCAACCGGAAAATTAATGACTTGGGCATTACTTTTAACATTCAGGGCTTGTGCGACACGATTACTCAAAAGTGAGGGGTGGTCTCTTCCATCTTCGGATCGCATGGCAGCACGCATGGTATAGCGCGCAATAGAATGAGCGCCGAGAATGTCGCCGAGAAAGTCGCACAACCCACCAATGCGCATTTGCTGGCCTTTGCTGTTTGCCGCAAAGTTGGTGTTTGCAGTTCCGCAGGTAATGACCATACCCGGTCGACAGCGCGTCCCGCCGTTTAAGGCAATCCAGCCATCGTTTTCAAAATCAAAGTCAGTATTTGGGGTCATACTGGCAAATTCCTTTCGCAATATCTTCATATCCTGGGGCGTGTCTGCACCCGCTGCTCCGTAATAAATGAACTGCAACTGAGCAAGAGTAATTCCTGCTCCGGATAAAAGTCGCTGTATCCCATTGCTGAGCCGGGTTACCATCTCTGCTTGTCCGGTTTCCTGATAGTTAGCCCCGGGTCCTCGTAATGTATTGATTACGGTTCCATCAGTTGTGGCCAGGGCAAAAATTGTTTTGGTATTACCCACATCAACACCCATGATATAACTTGGCTGTTTCATAGTATCCTCATGATTCAAAGTGTTTGGTGTGAATTAAAGAGCTACAAAATAGAGGTTTAATTCATACTGTAGCTGTTTTGGCGAGAGAGGGGCCATTTCGCTTTCATCGGAAATTTCGACGCCGGGTAAAGGTTCCCAGGTTAGCATGACCTGGCAGAGATTGTTGTTTTTAACAAAACCGAATGCGGTCCCGTCCGGGCCATCTGCTGAATAATCGAATTTTTGCTCCCATCCATGTTCCTTGAAAATTTTTTGAATACTGTTCGTTACGCCGTCAATACTGCCCCATTCAGAGCCTTTTGCTTCTGCAGAGAGACCAATCGCAGGCAATTGTCTTTTGCTGACAAAATCATCAAAAGGCTGCTCGGAAAAGCCAAACTCTGTATCGAGTTGCTTTTCAATTTGGTTCACAAGCGGGCTGAGATCGGGCGGTAATACGGTTTCTTGACCGTTTTTTTTATTGCAGCTCATCATCAGAATTGCCAAGAACAGCACGAGTAAAAAAGATATTGCAGATTTTATGCTCATTATCTCTCCTGCTATGGATTCAGGGTTGGTATTTTATTGAGAATCATTTTGTAACCCGTAGGGATTGTTTTAGAGCAGGTCATGATATCCGTGCGTTTTTATATAGTCTACAACCTGTCGAATTTTTTGATCGTGATGGCGATTACACACCAACAAGGCGTCAGGGGTATCAATGATAACAATGTCCTGTTCACCCAGGACCGCTGTAAATTTTTGAGGAGAGTGAATAAAAGAATTTTTCGTATCTTTTATAAATACATCACCTTCAATGACATTGCCATTTTCATCCTTGTCACTCAATTCATAAACCGTTTGCCAGCTCCCTACATCACTCCAATCAAAATCACTTTTTATGACATATACACGTTTTGAAGCCTCCATCACCGCGTAATCAATGGATATACTCTGCAGTGCAGGATATATTGTTTCAAGCGACCGGTGAAGATCATAAATATCGTTTGTCGATAAATTTTGAATGCTTTTAAAGAGCCCTGGTTGAAACTGCTGCATCTCCTGCATGATGACATCGACACGCCAAACGAACATGCCGGAATTCCAGAGATAGGAGCCATTTTCCAGGATCGGAAGAGCACACGTCTGAACTCCAGTCACGTGAAACGATCTCGTATG